>NZ_JANIJY010000020.1:0-61003 GCF_024580695.1 Brevibacterium sp. 91QC2O2
GATCAGGAGGTCCTGCAGATGCAGGACCTCCTGAATGATCGTCCGCGGCGGACGCTTGAGTTCCGTACGCCTCGTGAGAGACTGGATGAACTTATCAGTGGTGTTGCACTAGCACCCTGAAACCGCCGCCCGGATTCCAGACCAAATCGCCTGCGAATCAGGGCGGGACCAGACCAAAGTGACTGCTCACCGGGAGGGTCCGAAGCTTGCCCGGTTCTCAGAAGGCGGACTGGGCCAGGTCCAGGCCCGGCAGCGCCGAGTCGGTGTCCTTGACCTTGCGGCCGCCCTGCAGGACAACGCGCACATTCGCCGGGTCTGCCAGCGCGGCGATGTCGGCCAGCGGATCCACGTCGGTGATGACCATGTCGGCCAGCTTCCCGGCCTCGACCGTGCCCAGGTCCCCGTCCAGGCGCAGCAGCTGCGCGGCATTGCGGGTGCCGGCGGTGATCGCGTCCAGCGGGCTCATGCCCAGCGACACCAGGTGCTTGAGTTCCATCAGGTTCTCACCGTGGGGGCAGATGCCCGAATCGGTGCCCGTGGCGACCTTGACGCCGGCCGCGATCGCAGCGGTCACGCGTTCGCGCGCGATCGCCGACCACTTGACCTTCTTCTGGTACAGGTAATCGGGAACCAGGGCGGGATCCGGCACGCGCAGCGCGCTGGAGAGGGTCGGCACCAGGAAGGTGTCCTTCTCCAGCATCAGGTCGATGCCCTCGTCGTCGATGCCGTAGCCGTGCTCCACACTGGACACACCGCCGCGGATCGCCTCCTTGATTCCCACCGGGCCCTGTGCGTGGGCCGCCACGGGCTGGCCGGCGCGCTTGGCCATCTCCTCGACGATGATGGCGATCTGGTGGGCGCCGATGCCCACATCGTCCGGGGTGTCGGACGGGCTGGACACGCCACCGGTGGCGCAGACCTTGATCGCGTCGGCGCCGGTGCGCACCAGCGTCCGCACGGTCTTGCGCACTTCGTCATCGGAGTCCACCACGGGGTTGACACCGGCGACGGTGGCCGACAGCCCGGAGTGCACGCCGTTGGCCAGGTGGGCATCGGTGTGGCCGCCCGTGGGCGACAGGGCCGCGAGCGCCAGGTGCATGCGCGGGCCGATGATCTGCGCGCGAGCGACCGCATTGCGCAGGCTGGGGTCCTGACCGCCCAGGTCGCGCACCGTGGTAACGCCGGCGAACAGGGTCTTGCGAGCCACCAGGGCGGCTTCGAAGGCGGACTCGCCGGGGAACCGGGCCTCGACCTCGGCTGCGGGGGCCTCGATGTTGAGGCTGAAGTGGACGTGCGCGTCGATGAAGCCCGGCAGCAGGAACTTGCCGGTCAGGTCGTAGACCGGGGCCGAGGTCGCAGGCGCCTCGGTGCCCGCGTAGACCGCCGCGATGCGTCCGGCGGCCACGTCGACGGTGGCGTTTTCAACCGGGAGTGCCCCGGTACCGTCGATCAGGGTGACGCCGGTGAGGCGGTATTCATCGGTATTGGCTGGAGTGGCTGGTAGGCGGACCGGGTTCACGGTGCTTCACGTCCTAGGTTATGAGATCGGTATTGGATCGGTTGGAGATCACTTCTGACCGGGTTCCAACCTACCAAATGCGCCTGGCCGCCGAGCCGCCGCGTATGACGTCGGGTGACGTCACGTGTGACGTCGGGTGACTCCGTATGTCATCACCGTCACACATCACGGGGCCGGAGGTGTTCACTGGGGTTCACCCATCCGACAGGGAGGACTCACCATGACCTACGCACCCGGCTTCACCACCCGCTCGATCCACGCCTCGGCCGCGGCCGATACCGATGCCTTCGGTTCCGTGGTCGCGCCGTTGTACCTGAGTTCGACCTTCGCGATGGAGTCCCCCGGCGTGATGCGCGGGCCCTATGACTATGCCAGGGCGGGCAATCCGAACCGCACCGCGTTGGAGGACACCCTGGCCGGGCTGGAGGGCGCGGACTTCTGCGCCGCGGTGGCCAGCGGGATGGCCGCCGAGACCGCCGTGCTCAGCGCCCTGCTGTCCCCCGGCGACACCCTGGTGCTGCCACGCGATGTCTACGGCGGCACCGTGCGCCTGGCCGAGGACGAGTACGCCCGCTGGGGCGTGCGCATCGTCACCGTCGACACCACCGATGATGCGGACCTGGACAGGGTGCTGGCTGACGGTGCCGCGCTGGTGTGGATCGAGACGCCCTCGAATCCCTGTCTGGACGTCCTCGACATCGAATCGATCGCGGCGCGGGCCCATGCCGCGGGCGCGCTGTTGGTCGTCGATTCGACCTTCGCCTCGCCCTATGTGCAGCGGCCGCTGGAATTGGGCGCGGACGTGGTGCTGCATTCGACGACGAAGTTCATCGGCGGGCATTCGGATGTGATCGGCGGGGCGGTCCTGCTGCGTACCGATTCCCCGCGCACCAGGGAGGCCGCGGAACGGATCGAGCGCTGGATCTTCAACTCGGGGGTGGGGCAGGCGCCCTTCGACACCTGGCTGACGCTGCGCGGGGTCAAGACGCTGGCGGTGCGGATGGAGCGCCACTGCGCCAATGCGCTGGCCGTGGCCCGCTGGTTGGAGGGGCGGCCGGGGGTGGCCGAGGTCTATTACCCCGGGCTCGAATCGCACCCGCGCCACGGGCTGGCTTGCCGGCAGATGAACGGCTTCGGCGGGGTCGTGTCCTTTCGGGCCGATAGTCCGGAACTGGCCGCCGAGGTCTGTCGCAACACTCGGGTATTCACGCTGGCCGAGTCCCTGGGCGGGGTCGAATCGCTCATCGACCATCCGGCCTCGATGACGCACCGGGTGCTGGCGGACACCGAGCTGGCCGTGGACCCGGCCGTGATCCGCCTGGCCATCGGCCTGGAGGACGAGGCCGACCTCCTGGCCGACCTCGCCCAGGCCCTGCAGGCGGGGCTGGACTCTACTATCCGTCAGCTCTGAAATCGACCATTGGCGATCACTGAACTCGCCGATCGGTCAGACTGACTCGCCCAGGCCCTGCAGGCGGGGCTACGGGCGGGGCTGGAATCTATTTGATCCCGTACTTCTTCCAGCAGGCAGCCAGCGACACCAGGCTCAGCGCGGCGGAGAACATGACCCAGTACGACGGGGACTTGGCCTCGCCTGTGACCTGGGTCAGCCACAGCGCGATCGTGGGTGTCAGCCCGCCGAAGATCGCCACGCCCAGATTGTAGGAGAACGCCAGGCCGGTGCCGCGGGTTTCGGCCGGGAAGATATCGGCCATGACCGATGCCATGGGCCCGTAGTAGAACGCCTTGAACAGTGACAGCACGCTGACCAGGATGACCAGCACGATGAGCAGCGGAACCGCCTGGACCCAGGCGAAGATGCCGTAGACGCACAGCAGGATGGCCAGGCCGGCGGGCACCATCATGAGGAAGCGGTTCGTCCGGTCGGCCAGGATCCCGGCGGTGGGGCTGAAGATGAACAGCACGATGCCACCGGCCAGGGCCGCGATGAAACCGGTCTCCGGGCCCAGGCCCAGGTTCTTCACCGCGAAGGTCGGGATGAACGTGATGATGTAGTTCAGGCACGTGGACACGGCCAGCACGCCCATCGCGATGAGCATCCGCAGCTTCTGGTGTGCGAACACCTCCTTGACGGCCTGCCAGCCGGATTCCGGGGCCCTGTTCTTGTCGAACTCGGGCGATTCGGGCACGTGTCGGCGGATGATCAGGCCGGCCAGTCCCACCAGCAGGCCGATCAGGAAGGGCAGTCGGAAGCCCCAGGATTCCAGGGCCTCGGCGCTCAGGGACGTCGTGAGGAAGACGCCGATCAGGGCGGCGACGATCGTGGAAACCGCCTGGGAGGCGAACTGCCAGCTGGCGGCGAAGGCCTTCTTGTCCGGCAGGTGCTCCATCATCAGCGCGGTGGCCGCGCCGAACTCACCGCCGGCGGCGAAGCCCTGGATCAGCCGGGCGACGATGATCAGCAGGGGTGCTGCCAGCCCGATCATGTGGGCCGGCGGGGTCACGACGAAGATCAGCGTGCCGATGAACATGAGCGTGATCGTCATGGTCAGGCCGGGTTTGCGCCCGTGCCGGTCGGCGTAGCTGCCCAGCACCAGGGCGCCGATGGGCCGGATGAAGAAGGACAGGGCGAAGGTCGTCAGCGTCAGCAGCAGGGAAACGAACTCGTTGTCCGACGGGAAGAACGCCTTGGACAGGTAGACGGAGAAGTACGCGTAGATTGCGATGTCGTACCATTCCAGCGCATTGCCCACGCAGGACGCCAGGATGATCTTCCAGGGTTTGAGCTGCTTGCCGGTGGGGGCTTCAGGGTTCTGCGCTGCGGTCTGTGCGCTCATGCCCTATCGCCGAACCAGTCGGCGGGGTTGCGGCTCAGGTCGGCGAAGACCTCGCGCATGATGGCGTAGCCGGATTCCAGGATCGAAACCAGCGCGTGCTCATTGGGCGCGTGCTGATTGCAGCCGGGGTAGGAGTGCGGCAGCCAGACCGTCGGCAGGTTCAGCACCTCGGCGAACACGTCGTTGGGGATGGTGCCACCCAGGTTCGGTTCGATCGCCGCATCCGTGCCCGAGGCCGTGCGCACCGCCCGCGCGGCCGCCCGGGCCGCGGGGGCCTCGGGATCCAGGCGCGTGGCGTTCATCTGCTCGCCGGCGCTGACCTCGACCCCGGTGATGCCGGCGTCGGCCAGGGCCCGGCGGACCGCGCCTGCCAGGTCGGTGTCGTCGGTGCCCACCACGTAGCGCAGCTGTATCACCGCGCGGGCGGAGCCGGGGATCGCGTTGACGGGGGCGTCCGGGTCGCCGGCGGTGAAGGCCAGGACCTCCAGGACGTTGAAGCCCAGGACCTTCTCATCGGGGGTCAGCCCGGGTTCGCCCCAGGTGGGGTCGACCGCGGGGTCGTCGGGGGCCGGGGGCAGGTCCGGCAGGGCGTCGATGGTGGCGCGCACGGAGTCCGGGATGCGGCCGGGACGCAGGGCGGCGGGGCGGATTCGGCCGGTGCCGTCGACCAGGGCGTTGATGGCCGCGGCGATGACGGTGGCGGGGTTGCGCAGTTTGCCGCCCCAGTTGCCGGAGTGGTTGCCGCCCTCTCGCAGATCGCAGACGAGGTCGAAGGTCGCGCAGCCGCGCGAGCCCAGGAAGATCGTCGGGGCGTCGGCTGCGTAGCGGGGGCCGTCGGAGCCGATGAACAGGTCGGCGGCCAGCAGGTCCCGGTTGGCCTCGGCGAAGGCGCGCAGGCCCAGGGAGCCGGATTCCTCCGCGGTTTCCAGGAGCACTGTGACGTTGTAGCCCAGGCGGTTGTCCGGGGCCGCGGCGATCGTGTCGGCCAGGGCGACGTGGTTGACGGTGTGCTGGCCCTTGTTGTCGGCGCTGCCGCGGCCGTAGAGCCGGTCGCCCTCGCGGGTGAGTTTCCAGGGGTCCAGGCCGGAGCGCCACTGTTCGGGGTGGGCGAACTGCACATCGGCGTGGCCGTAGAGCAACACGGTGGGCAGGTCGGGCGATTCGATCCGCTGGGCGACCAGCAGCGGGTGTTCGGTGGATTTCGGGTTCTCGTGGACGGCGGCGGTGAAGCCCGCGGCGGTCAGTTCCGGGATGATCTCCGCATTCAGATAGTGCAGCATGTTCTCCCGGCAGTTGCCGGCCTGGCTCTCCGTGGCGATGGCGACGCGACGGTCCAGAGCTTCGATGATTCGATCAATGGGAGTACTCATCCTCCCATTTTCCCACCGGCGTTCATGCAGGTGAGCAGCGAGGTGGGAAGAACAAAGCGACCCCCGCACTCCGAACCCCTGAAAGGGTTCGGAGTGCGGGGATCGCTTTGGAGTACGCCGGGGCTAGGTTAGCTCAGGCGTGCAGGTCGAACCGGTCCAGCTCGGCGACCTTGGCCCAGGCGGCCACGAAGTCGTTGACGAACTTCTCCTTGGCGTCATCGGAGGCGTAAACCTCGGCGACGGCGCGCAGTTCGGAGTTCGAACCGAAGACCAGGTCCGCGCGGGTGGCGCGGAAGACCTTCTCGCCGGTCGCGTCCTCGGTCGCCTCGAAGGCGTGCGAGCCCGGATCCAGCGGCTTCCAGGAGTACTTCATGTCGAGCAGGTTGACGAAGTAGTCGTTCGTCAGCACGCCCGGCTTATCGGTCAGCACACCGTAGTCGGAGCCGTCCCAGTTGGTGCCCAGCTGGCGCATGCCGCCGAGCAGCACGGTCATCTCCGGAGCCGAAAGGTTCAGCAGGTTGGCGCGGTCGACCAGCAGGTATTCCGCCGGCTGGCCCTGCGCGCGGGCGGATTCGTAGTTGCGGAATCCGTCGGCTGCCGGGTTCAGGTACTCGAACATGTCCGTGTCCGTGAGTTCCTGCGTCGTATCCACACGGCCGGCGTGGAACGGCACGGTGACATCGAAGCCGGCTGCCTTGGCAGCCTGCTCCACGCCCACATTGCCGGCGATGACGACGACGTCGGCGAAGGACACCTGCTTGCCGTCGGTGGCCTCGGCGTTGAAGGCCTCCTGGATGCCCTCGAGCACCGGGATGACCTTGTTCAGCTGTGCGGGGTTGTTGACTTCCCAGCTGCGCTGCGGTTCCAGACGGATGCGGCCGCCGTTGGCGCCGCCGCGCTTATCGGAGCCGCGGAAGGAGCTTGCGGCGGCGAAGGCGGTGGAGACCAGTTCGGACACGGACAGGCCGGACTCGGCGATCTTGGCCTTGATGGCGTCGACGTCGGCGGAGTCGATCTGCTTGTAGTCCGCCGCGGGGATCGGATCCTGCCAGATCAGGTCCTCGGCCGGAACCTCGGCGCCCTTGTAACGGGTCTTCGGACCCATATCGCGGTGGGTCAGCTTGAACCAGGCGCGGGCGAAGGCGTCGGTGAAGGCGGCCTGGTCGTCCTTGAACTTCCGGGAGATCTTCTCGTAGGCCGGGTCGACGCGCAGCGAGATGTCGGTCGTGAGCATGCGGGGCTCGCGACGGCCCGAACCCTGTGCCATCGGCACCATGTCGGAGCCGCCGCCGTCCTTCGGGCGCCAGTGGAAGTGGCCACCCTCGCCGACGACGCATTCCCATTCGTAGGCGAACAGGATGTGGAAGAACTCGTTGTCCCAGCGGGTCGGGTGGTAGGTCCAGGTGACCTCGATGCCCGAGGTGATGGTGTCGTTGCCCTTGCCCTCACCGAAATCGTTCTTCCAGCCCAGGCCCATCTGCTCCATCGGAGCGGCTTCCGGCTCCGGACCGTTGTGTTCGCCGTCGGGGGCGGCGCCGTGGGTCTTGCCGAAGGTGTGGCCACCGGCGATCAGGGCGACGGTTTCCTCGTCGTTCATGCCCATGCGGCCGAAGGTGTCGCGGATGTCCGAGGCCGCGGCAGCCGGATCCGGCTGGCCTTCGGGGCCCTCCGGGTTGACGTAGATGAGGCCCATGGTCGAGGCGCCCAGCGGCTTCTCCAGCCGGCGTTCCTCCGTGTAGCGCTCATCGGTGCCCAACCAGGACTTCTCCGAGCCCCAGTAGACGTCGTCGTCCGGTTCCCAGGCTTCGGGGCGGCCGCCGCCGAAGCCGAAGGTCTTGAAGCCCATGTGCTCCAGCGCGACGTTGCCGGCCAGGATCATCAGGTCGCCCCAGGACAGGGACTTGCCATACTTCTGCTTGACGGGCCACAGCACGCGGCGGGCCTTGTCCAGGCTGCCGTTGTCGGGCCAGCTGTTCAGCGGGGCGAAGCGCTGCTGACCGGTGCCGCCGCCACCGCGGCCGTCGAACACGCGGTAGGTGCCGGCCGAGTGCCAGGCCATGCGGATGATGAACGGGCCGTAGTACTGGAAGTCGGCCGGCCACCAGGGCTGCGAGGTGCTCAGGGTCTTGTCGATATCCGCCTTGACCTGGTCCAGGTCAAGGGCTTCGAACGCCGCGTTGTAGTCGAAGTCCGCGCCGTTGGGGTTGGCCACGGCGGGGTTCTTCGCCAGGATCTTCAGGTTGAGACGCTCGGGCCACCAGTCACGGTTCGTGGTGCCGAATTCCGCGGCCTTGTCCGCACCGGCGCCCTTGTAGTCCACAACGCTGGGCATGACCGGGCACTTGCCGGCTTCTGCACCATTGACATCAGTAGTCACTGTTATTTCCTTTCCTCGTGATGAGTGGAAGCTGTTGATTCGTGGGGGAACTGTGGGTCCCGGGTTTCCGGGGTTTCCTTGGGTTCCGAGGTGTCCCGGAGTTCCGGGGATTCCTGGGTTTCGCAGTCCCGGCAGATGCCGCGGAACGTCACCGCGGCCTCCAGGATGCGCATGCCGTGATCGTGATCCGGACGCAGGCAGGGGGCCTGACCGACGACGCACGCGACGTCTTCGATCCGGCCGCACACTACGCACTGCACATGGTGGTGGTTGTTTCCCACCGCCGGTTCGTAGAGGGCCCCACCGGAATCCGGGAGGTCCAAACGGCGCAGCAGTCCGGCGTGGGACAGGTCGCCCACGATGTTGTGCACGGACTGCGGGGACAGGCTGGGCAGTTCCGCACCCAGCGCCCGGTGAATATCGGAGGCCGAACAATGATGATGGCCGTCCAGGTATTCCAACACGGCAACCCGCCCCGCGGTCACCCGCAGGCCACCGGCGCGCAGGCGTTCGGCCAATGCGTCCGGGGTTGTCGTTCTGTTCATGTCTTCAGTGTACAACTTTTGAGTCATTCAAAAAAGGGGTTTGGGGAGGTTTTTTTGGGTTGGGCCACGTTCAGTCGGGGCACCCATTACCTGTCAGGAATGCATCCACGTGCTGCGCGGCTACGGCGAAACCAGGGCTGCCATGGACCCGCCCCAGCCGGTTGGCCCGCGCACTCAACCAGAGTAAGAACTCCTCGCGCGTGCTGGCACCGGACAGGGCGTCGTCGAGCGCTTCGGCGTAGGTCAGGGCTCGTGCGAGTCGGGGGCGATCGTCAGCGCTGGCATCGGCGACGTCCTCCCGGAGTCCGGCCAGTGCCTGAGTCCAGGGCGAGTTGGGGTCGTCACTGGGTTCAGCCTGGGTCTCCAGAGCTTGCAGCAGCTGAAACCGGACGCCGTAGGGAAACACGTGGTGGACTGCGTCTCCACCGCCGGCCTCACCGTCGGATCCGTCGTCGAGGCTTTGCCCGCTGGGCAATGCGAAGCCGATGAAGTCCCGCAGGGTGTGCACGTCTACTACCCGATATCCCGCACTAATGCGGGTGTCCGCCTCCGTCAGCTGTAGGGCTAGGACCAGCAGCTGTGCCTCAGGGCGCCCGCCGGGTTCGATCATCACGGAGCTACTCCCCTATTCCCTGGGCAGGTTTCCCAGTTTCGCTGCCACTTTATCTAGGAGATCCGACTTAGAGCGCATAGTCTGTCTCACCGCTGTCTTGGACCCGCATCACCCCACCGCACCCGCCTTACCAGCCACGCCCGCATTGCCCGCCCCCGAGGCCCCACCCGTGATCCGCCGGTACGCAGCCCTGAATGCGGGGTTGGGGTGGGGTGGGCGCCGGACAGTGCAGACACAACCTGGGCCATGGACTGGTCCGGGTCCACGCCCAGGTGCCGTGCCGCGTACAGCGCGGCTACCGTGGGCGTGCGACTGTATGCCTGGACGCAGTGCAGCAACACTGTGTGTCCTTCCGCGCGCAGGGTCGCCACCATGTCCGCGGCCTGTGTGAGCACATAGTCCATGTGGGCGCTACCCGCGGGGTCGCCGGCATCGGGCAGCCAGACGGCCACGCGGTCCTCGCGCGAAACCCGGGCCGGAACCTGTTTCCGGCCAATACGGCACAGCGATACGACTGCGTCCACCTCGCGGGGCAGATCGTCCAAGGCACGGACGCCGCCTAAGTACAGACCGGAATCGTGCGGGTCCTGCACACAGGTGGTGATCCTGTCCCAGGCCGAATAGTTCATCCGGTCGACTTGGGGCCAGAGGTTGTCCGTTACTTCCGAATCTTCTTCCGAATACTCAACCAGGCCTGCCTGCTCGATGGCGTTTTCGATCAGTTCCTCGCTGCGCCAGCCCGGCCAGCCGTGGATGGCCCGCTTCCAGTCCAGGGGGACTGCGCTGACGCCGTAGGTCGCGCCGATCAGCCCGCCGGCGATCGCCGCGACCGTATCCGTATCCCCGCCGCTGCGCACGGCCAGCTCCAGGGCGCGCTGCAGGTGGCGCGGGTCGTTATCGGCCCGGTCGCCTGTGTGCACGATGGACGACCAGGCCGCTTGGAGGGCGTGGACCACCCACCCGTTGCGGGAGAAGTGGGTGGGCGGGTTGACCTCGGCCTCGGCGATGCGGGATTCCCAGAGTTTCAGTGCGCTCTGCCAGCTCCGCATCATCGTCCACGCCGCCGCTGCTGACCGTGTTGTGAAAGAAGTCCGTGTCGTAGAGCCCCACCCGGATGTCCAGCTCCCCGGTGAGCACCGCGTGGGTGATCGCGGAGCTCCACAGGGCGCAGGCCTCGCGGGCGTCCTGGTGCGGGTGCGTCAGTGCGCTCTGTTCCTGGGCGTAGACGGCACCGGGACCGTGCAAGCCCGCCAGCCCCGCGGGTACGGTCCGCATGAGCGAGCCGTTGCCGGCCGCGTCAGGGAAGTGCTGCTGATAGGCGGCTGCGGCGGCCATGGCTTTGGCCGCCGACCCTTCGTCCTCGACTCCCCTATCCGTGACCGAGGCTCCACTGGACCGCCGCCGGGCGTCGCCCAGTACCGCGCGGGTCTGGTTGCCGACGTCCTTAGCGTCACGGGCCCAGTCAATCGACTGTTCCACGACCGGGTCCAGACAGTAGCTGCGCATCCGGTCTTGCAAGGTCAGCAACGGGATGGCCATGGAGGTGTCGTCGGTCCATTCGCCGGGTTCCCAGTCGAAGGCTCCGCCGCCCTTCATCTCGATGGGCATGTGGTCCGGGTAGGGTCCGCCGAATTCGTATCCAGCGCCCAGCGCATCGCCGCAGGCCATTCCCACCATGGCACCGGCAGCGCGATCACACCGAGCCCTACCGGGACTCCCACGGCAAGACCCTGGACGAATACCCCCGGCCTTCGGTGGCGGTGGACACTGCAGTGCTCACGGTTGCCGAGGATCGGCTGGGCGTGGTCGTCGTCGAACACGAGGGCGGACTCCGCCTACCCGGCACCTTTTTGCATCAAGGCGAGTCCCTGGCCGATGCGGTGGCCAGGGCTCTGCGCGACAAGGCCGGCATCACCGGCAGGATGCCGCAGCAGCTGCACGTTTTCGATGCCCAGGGGCGTGATGATCGCGGCTGGGTGATTTCCGTGGCGCATATGGTGGCCCTTCCCGCCGAGGCCATGGCCCGCTGCCGCATCATCCCCGCGGCAGGTGCCTCGGGCCTGGATTTCGACCACGATCAGATTGTGGCCCGCGCCGTGCAACAGCTACGACAGGACTACGCCGAACGCCCGGACCCAGGACACATGCTGGCCGACGAGTTCACCATGTTGGAGCTCCACCGCCTCCACAAGGCAGTAGACCCCGGCACCGCCCAGAAGGACACCTTCCGCCGGGCCATGTCGAAGCATGTCGAGGACACCGGAAGGCTGGAGGGCGGGACCGTGGGGAAGCCAGCACGGTTGTTCAGGCGGGTTGAGGGGTAGATTCCTGACGGCCGACGCCGTGGTCCGGGCGGACCCGACGCTACTTGCCGAAGCCTCCGAACTTTCCGATTGCATCCCGCACCGCAGTGGCCGTAACGCCTTCCTCCCCCACCGCGTTCAACGCTTTCTGCAATTCGCGCAGACCATTCTTGATGGCTCGTTCCTCTCCGGTCAGCTGCGATGCGAAGGATTTGTCCAGCAAGTACTCCCGGTTATCTGTGGACAGCGCCAGCACATAGTCCAAGAACATTTCCAGAATTCGTCCCGCAGTTCCCGGATCGGTGCCCTCCGGCGCAACGGGGCATAGCTGCAGCTTCCCGGCCCAGATCCGTTCGTCCAAGGAATCACGCGACAGCGTCAGCGCAACTGCGTTCCGTGAGATCTTGCCTGGTTCGACGGCCCGCACATCGTGCACGATCTGATGGAAGTGATCGTCTCCCAGGCCGAAGCCGACGAGCACCAACCGCTTGGTCACCAAGCTTGCCTTGACCAGGGCAGCCAGCACATTCCGATTGGCGTCGAAACCCAGGTAGTCATCGCGCGTCAGCACGATCGAGTCCTGGTCGGTCACAGAGCCGTGCATCTTCAACAGCCAGCGGGTAGCGTCGTCATCCGTTCCCCTATCGTCCATACTGGGGATGACCGCACAGGGTGCTCCCGCGTCTTCACTGGCCTTCTCGAAGAGGGTGTCGTAGTTCAGCGTGATGGCCTGTTCCAGCGGAAGCGAAGCCAACAGCGTCGGTGCCAGACCGTATCGGTCCACTTCAACGATTCCAGCCACGGCACGGTTGAACTTCGCTTGATCTCCATAGACGCTGAGCAGGATCTTTGCCTGGTCCAGCACGTTCTTCCCGGACAGCCTCTCGCGCTCACTATCAGTCAGACCAGCGCCGACGGCCAGATCATCCACCAGGCCGCCCCAGCTGGGGGCTCCTGCAGACATACTGACGCCCGCGCCCATAAATGGGACGATCTTCCCAGCGATTGTATCCTTCGCCAGGTCGCCGGCCATCGCCTTCAGCTCGCCGTTGAGCTCCGACCAGCCGGTCCCCGGATTCGCTCGCCGAATCCGCTGGGCCAGTGCCAGCTGGGCTGCGTCGCGGACGACCAGCACGATGTCGACCTGGTACCGTTCCGCCGCCATTACTGCAGCTTTCAGGATGGTCTGAATGAGGTCGCCGATGACCGCGGCCCCGCCACCACCGCTGGCCCCCAATACTGGCATTGCCAGCAACGGCAGAGGGCGCCCGTGCAATAGCGCACAGCTGCCCATCCCCCTGGCCCGCCTCTGTCTGGTACTCCATGCTGCGGTCGATCGCTCGTCGAGCGACAGCCGCGAATTCGTCAATGATCGGTGCGAACTCGTCGGCATCCCGAAACCTGTAGAAGGGCACCGCGGTGAACACCGGCAGTGGACCGGGCCCCGGCCAGGAATCAGGCGCTGCCGCACTAGTGCTCCCTGACAAGAAGTCCTCATTGTGAAAGCCCGCGATAGCCTTCTCAAGTTCCGAGTTATCCCTGCGCCAGTGTCGGCGTACGCTCAACGTCTGATCCGTCGGCACCATCCAGGCGCTACAGGCTACGTGCGTCAGGTCTCCACGGGTCACAAACACATGCGGGGTCACCATTGGTCTACTTTCTTCGAGTGAGCACCCCAATCTACCGTCACCCTATTCCGTACGCCGACGCGTCGAACACGCGCGGGCTCGTGTCTGAGATAGCGAGTAGCATTTGTCTTGTACCAGTCCCCACATCAAAACTATAAGCAGAGGCACCATGTCCGACCGTCCCCGCCCAGACGACCAGGCCACATCGTCCAACCACAACGGTGCACGCTCCAATGCATACATCCCAAACGGCACAGTGCCTCCTCAGCCGGTAGTGCCTCCCACAGCCAAGTTCACGGAAGGCTACACTGCCCCAGGCTTTCGACCGGTTGCGTCTTCTCCCGATCAAACCTCTTGGAAACCACCAAAACACATCATATGGGGCACCTGTGGTTTCATCGTCGGGCTCCTCGCATCTACAGTAGTCGTCGTCCTACAAGGAGTTTGGAGCTCCTCCGCTGACAATCCGAGAGAAACAGCCCGGCAAGGTCTTGCCGATGCAGTAGACCAATGTGACCTTGGAGCTTCCGATATCGCGGCAGTTGCAGGCGACGGACAATCCGTCAGTTTTGACGGGATCGGAAAGCATGGTGCTGAAGACTTCGATGACCTGCGCTGCCTCGGGAATTTTCTAGAGATGCCCGATTCCGTCACTGAGGAAATGGCACATACCCGCGCCCTCGATGGCCGACAGGAAGACGAGTGGGGAGACTACCGGGTGACTTGGAGTTACCATCCCGATGATGGCATGAATGCCGTATTTTCCGTACACGTCAACGAACATTAAAACGGCTACAAGGAAATACAGAAACATACGTCTTATTCCGGGCATTTCAAAGAAGTCTCAACTATTCCGGATAGAGGGTGTAGAGGAGTATCCAACAGGAATAGGCGTGTCGACCTCACGACTTTCACCAGACTCGGCCTACGTGCTGTTGGCCAGCACCTTGCACCGGACCAGGCGATCATCTCGTGTACCGTCGTCGAGCCAGACGACTAGTGCCACCGCTGCGGGTCTCCCAGTACTCCACGCGACATGCTGGTGCGCAGGCTTGCCCACCAACTGTCAGGCTGGCGACCGACCACTTTGCACGTCCGCCGGTATAAGTGCACAGAATGCGGACCGTCTGGCGGCAGGATATGAGCGCTACTGCCAAACCGCGCACGAAGCTGTCGTGGACGGGACTGCGGTGGGCGCTGGAGGAAATCGTCTGCCAACACCTCACCGTCGTTTGTGTTGCCGAGAGTCCGACAGCGTCCTGGGATACCGCCAGTTCCGCAGTCCTTGCTGAGGACCGCAGGGTGCTCACCAACAGACCGGAGCGCTTCACCGGTGTGAACGAACCCTCACGACGATAAATACAGCTCGAAACCGTGCCTCGCATCATGAGCCACTCTTCGGAAACAGACCCGGCCGCGACCTGGCCGACGCGCACTGCGGAATACTTCACCTGTCCGAGCTGCTGCTACCCGAACTGGCCAGCTATCTTCGTGACACCACCACAGTGACCAGGACCCTCGCAGAACGGCCTTGAGCGCTCAGGCCGAGTCTATGGGGCACTGCCCCACCGCATGTTCTACTCCCAGTCCTATGACACCCCCGTAGCCGGCACCAAAATAGGACTGGGGGTACAAAACGCGGCAGCAGAGCCCGGAAAACAAAAATGGCCCGGCATCTGCCGGACCATTTTCACACCGTGCGCGAGGGGGGACTTGAACCCCCACGACCTTGCGATCACTGGCACCTGAAGCCAGCGCGTCTACCAATTCCGCCACTCGCGCAACAAGGAATACATTACACAGCCGGGACCCCGCCGCAAAATCGAGAACCCCCGAAAATCCGCCCCACAGCCCCACTGAGACGAAGAACACACATGCAGGACGATTTCCACACCCTGTCAAATCGCCTGAGCCCCTGGTAAAACCTACTCAAGAAGGCTGTTTTACCGCTGTATTCAGCCTCAGCCGGTACCATGAACCCAGTAAAGAGCAGGTCCCGTTTGCCGGGACCTCTTGAAGTCTGTGTACGTACAGGCGGTCGACGGGACCGAGTCATCGGTACCGTGGGCCACCGGACCCTGTGGAAGGAGGCGAGCTGTATGAGCGTCATGGATCGCTTTGAGAAGCGCATCGAACGTTTCGTCAACGGGGCCTTCGCCAAGGTCTTCCGGTCCCAGGTCGAACCCGTCGAACTCGCCGGCGCCCTGCGCAAGGAAAGCGATACCCGCGCCGCCGTGGTCTCCCGCGGCCGCACGCTGACGGCCAATAGCTATGTCATCGAGCTGTCCCAAGGCGACTACGAACGCCTCGGGCCCATCGAGGACGACCTGCGCCCCGAACTGCGCCAAGTCGTCGCAGAACACGCTGCCGAACAGGGCTACAGCTGTGTCGGACCCATCACCGTGTCCTTCGAAATGGCCGACGACCTGGACACCGGCATGTACCGCGTCCGCGCGACCACCCGGCGCCCCGACGGCTCGCCCGCGGCCCAGCCGGCCAACCGGGGCGGCTACGACCCGCCATCGCGGGCCAACCCGATCGTCGCCGAGGCCTATGAGCAGTCCCAGGAGAACCGCGTGCGGTCCGGGCAGGGCAACACCTACCCCGGTCCCGCAGATTCCGCAGCCGCCGCTCGGCGCGCGGCCGGCGCCACCGGATGCAAGTACTTCTTCACGGTCGACGTGGGCGATCGCAGCTACAACCTCAAACAGGGCACCACCGTCTTCGGCCGCTCCTCGAACAGCGCGGACATCGTCTTGAGCGACCCCGGAATCTCCCGGCGCCACTTCGAGATCGCCGTCGACGGCAACCACGCCACCGCCAGTGACCTGGGTTCGACCAACGGCACTCTGTTCGACGGCCGCCCGATCACCAGCATCACCCTGACAGACGGCGTCACCCTGGTCGCCGGCGACACCCACGTGACCTTCCATCAGACGGAAACCGGAGCGCAATGACTGAGCTGACCGTCGTCACCCTGCGCCTGGGGTTCTTCGTCCTGCTGTGGCTGTTCGTGTTGATCACCGCGGTCGTGCTGTGCCAGGACATCTTCTCCCCGCGGGGCAAGCGCCGCGCCGCGCGCGCGGCGAAGAAGGCCGCACGCTCTGGAAAACCGGCGGCCGCCCCGGCGCAGCCCCGCCAGGAACCGGCGCACCAGACCGCCCCGCCCGCACCACCGGCACCGGCGGCCATGCCGCGCGAACTGGTCGTCACCTCGGGCCCCCTGGTGGGTGTCGCGGTGGCACTGGGCACCTCGGCGATCAGCCTGGGCCGCGCAGGTGACAACACCGTCGTGCTCGAAGACGACTTCGCCTCCGGCCACCACGCCCGTGTCTACCCCGGCCCGCAGGGCTGGATCCTGGAGGATCTGGGCTCGACCAACGGCACCTTCCTCGGACAGCAGAGGGTGACCGGCTCCATCCAGCTGCCCACCAACGTCCCCCTGACCGTGGGACACACGACTCTGGAGCTTCGCACGTGACCAACGATTTCATGCTCCGCACGGCTGCCCGGTCGAACACCGGGCTGGTACGGAAGAACAACCAGGACTCCGGTTACGCCGGTCCGAACTTCCTGCTCATCGCCGACGGCATGGGCGGTCACGCCGGCGGCGACGTCGCCAGCGCCATCACCGTCTCCCAGTTGGAGCCGCTCGACCACCCGGACCAGGGCTCCGACGCGATGGAGAACCTGCGGTCGTCCATCCTCACCGCCAATGAGCGGATCACCAATACGGTGGCCACCCAGCCCGAACTGGCCGGGATGGGCACCACCGTCACCGCCCTGCTGCGCAGCGGCGAACAGCTGGCCCTGGCCCACATCGGCGACTCCCGCGCCTATCTGCTGCGCGGCGGCATCCTGACCCAGATCACCTCCGACCACACCTTCGTGCAGATGCTGGTCGACGAAGGCCGCATCACCCCCGAAGAGGCCGAAACCCACCCACAGCGCTCCGTCGTGATGCGCGTCCTGGGCGATGTGGGCCAGGCCCCCGAACTCGATATGTCCATCCGCGAGGCCCGCCCCGGCGACCGCTGGATGCTCTGTTCCGACGGCCTCACCGGCTTCGCCGACATCGACGAGATCTCCACCCGGATGGAGCAGATCGACGATCCCGGCGCCTGCGCCGACGCGCTGATCGACCTGGCCCTGGGCGGCGGTGGCGGCGATAACGTCACCGTGCTCATCGGCGATGTGGTTCCGGCCGACCGCACAGGCCTGCGCACCCCGGGTGTCGCGGTGGGCTCCGTGGCGATCAACCCGCAGTACGCCCGGCTGGGCATCAGCGGCACTCCCACCGGGCAGATCCCGGAGGTCGACGAGGCTTCCGAGGACGACACCGTCGGCCTGCCCCGGGCGAACCAACCGGCGCCGGCCGCCCTGCCTGACGAGGCCTCGGCGGCAGAACCCGTGCCAGGCTTCCTCGCATCCGAGACCCCGGAAGCAGCCGCTGCAGCCGAAACCCCCGCCGAGGACGCGGAACCCGCCGCGTCCTCCGCCGCACACGATTCCGCAGACGCAGACGCAGACGCGGATGCCGAACGGGCCTGGCGCGAATCCGGCGCCCAGCCGGCCACCCAGCCCTTGACCGCGGCACAGCGGCCCGACGCCGGCCACAACGCTGGCGAACCGGCGGACTCCGAGTCCGCCCAGGACTCCCAGCGTGCCGCTGCGCGCTCCGCCGGCTCCGCGGACTCCAACTCCAAAGACGCCGATTCCGAGGGCCGGATCCCCGCCTGGCGGCTGTCGGGCACCGAGGACGAGTCCGAGGACCCGGAGCCCAAACACGCCAAGCACGCCGATTCGGCAGAAACGGAAGAGGACGCACCCGCCCCCCACGAGCCCAAGCGCCGCCGCGGCCTGGTCGCCACGATCACCACACTCGCGGTGATCGTCGTACTGGCCGCCGCCGGTTTCCTGGGCTGGCGCTATCTGCAAGCGCAGTACTACGTGACCGCCTCCGACGGCCGGGTGGCCGTCTATTCGGGGGTATCGCAGAACCTCGGACCGTTCTCTCTGAGCAACCTCTCGGAGACCACCGACGTGCAGACCGCGGACCTCAGCGACTACTCCCGAGAACGACTGGACCAGACGATCCCGGCGACCTCCAAGCAGAACGCCGACGAGATCGTCACATCGCTGCGCGAAGAAGCCCAGCAGAACAGCCAGTCCGGCGATACCATCAAGGGCGGCGCCACCGATGCGACCGCCAACGACCCCGCGCCCTCACAGGGCGGGGGTGACCAATGATGTCCGCCGCACCTTTGGCGGTGGACGCGGCGCAGGCCGAGTCCACGCCGCAGGAGCGCCCGCCGCACACCTACCGCTGGGTCGAACTGATACTGATCCTGGTAGCCGTGGGCATCAGCGCCCTGGCCTATGCCCTGGTGGGCATCGGCACCCAGGACACGGTCCCGGCCAACGTCTACGAATACACCGGCTGGCTGCTGGCCCTGGGCCTGTTCCTGCACCTGCTGACCTGGTGGCGGGCCAAGTACGCCGATCCGATCATCACCCCGGTTGCGGTGCTGCTCAACGGCCTGGGCCTGGCCATGATCTTCCGGATCGACCAGACCACCCTGGGCCGCGAACACCCCACCCACGCCGCGCAGAACCAGCTGATCTGGATGACCCTGGGCTGCATTCTGGCCTGCGTGGTGATCTTCTTCCTGCGCGACCACCGGATCCTGCGCCGCTGGATCTACCTGTTCGGCCTGGCCGGCATCGTGCTGCTGCTCCTGCCCATGGTCCCCGGCCTGGGCAAGGAGGTCTACGGTGCCCGGATCTGGATCCACATCGGCTCGAATTCCTTCCAGCCCGGTGAGATCGCGAAGATCTGCATGGCCATCTTCTTCGCCGGCTACTTCAACACCTACCGCGATCAGCTGACCCTGGCCGGCAAGAAGATCCTGGGCCTGCGCCTACCGCGCCTGCGCGACTGCGGCCCCATGGCCATCGCCCTGGTCTGCGCCTTCGCAGTGTTGGTGGTGGAGAAGGATCTGGGCACCGCCCTGCTGTTCTTCGGCATGTTCGTCGCCATGCTCTACATCGCCACCGGCATCAAGACCTGGATCGTCATCGGCCTGGCGGCCTTCGGGGCCGTGGCCTTCCTCGCCAGCCGGATCTTCACCCATGTGCAGCAGCGCGTGGACGGCTGGCTGCACGCGCTGGACCCCGAACAGTACGACAAGAAGGTCGGCAACTCCTACCAGCTGGTCCAGGGCATGTTCGGCATGGCCCAGGGCGGGCTGGGCGGTACCGGCCTTGGCAAGGGCCGACCGCAGATCGTGCCCTTCGCCAACTCCGACTTCATCTACACCAGCCTGGGCGAGGAACTGGGCATGGTTGGCCTGTTCGCCATCCTGGTGCTCTACCTGATCTTCGTGCAGCGCGGCTTCAAGACCGCCCTGAAACTGCGCGACGGCTTCGGCTCCCTGCTGGCCGCGGGCCTGGCCTTCGCCGTGGCCCTGCAGGTGTTCACGGTGGTGGGCGGCGTGACCCGCCTGATCCCCCTGACCGGCCTGACCCTGCCCTTCATGGCGGCAGGCGGTTCCTCGCTGATCGCCAACTGGATCATCCTGGGCCTGTTGCTGCGCATCAGTGACTCGGCCCGTCGCCCCCTGTCCGAACTGCCGGCGGGCTCCCTGCGCGCAGCCCCTGTGACCAGCGAGAACCCGATCGTCAGTGAGCGCGCGGCCGCCCGGGCCTCGGCGGATTCCGGCATGCTGCCGGCGGTAGCCGAGGACGCGCCCGGTTCCGCCGCCCAACCGGGCGGCCCCTGGTCGCAGGCAGCACAGGCCGGCTCCGGCCTCGGCGACCCGTATGGCACCCCCGACCCGCAAGAGGACATGGCGACCGAGGCCTTCCCCGCCCTGCGCGCCCGTGCCCAGCACAGACTCGACGAGCAGGGTTACGAACAGCGGGGCCACGACCAATCCCCGGCAGAGAACTACGATCCGTACTCCAGCCCGCAGGAGACGAACCCCGATGGAGGTGAGAACCGATGATGAAATCACTGCGCCACGTCAGTATCGTGGTCCTGATCATGTTCGGTCTGCTCTTCGGTTCGACCAGCGTGCTCCAGTACGTGCAGGCCGACTCGTTGCGCGCGGATGGACGCAATTCGCGCACCCTGATCGACGATCTGTCCCGCCCACGCGGCCCGATCCTGATCGACGGCACCCCGATCGCCAAATCGGTGCCCGTGGACGACGCCTATAAGTATCAGCGCGAATACGGCACCGGCAAGTACCCGGCCGCCATGTACTCCAACCTGACCGGCTACTTCTCCATCACCTCGGGCACCTCGGGGCTGGAGAACAAAATGAACGGGCTGCTCTCGGGCACCGACGACGCCCTGGCGTTCTCCCGGGTCCAGGATGTGCTCACCGGCGAACAGACCAGGGGTGCCGCGGTGGAACTGTCCATCGACCCCAAGGCGCAGAAGGCGGCCTGGGACGGACTGGGCGACCAGAAGGGCGCGGCCGTCGCCCTGGACCCCAAGACCGGGAAGATCCTGGCCATGGTCTCCAAACCGGGCTGGAACCCCAATAAGCTGGCCACGCACGACCGCGACGCGGCCGTCAAGGCGGCGGAGAACTACAGCTCGGATCCCGAGAAGGCCTATTACAACCGCGCGATCGCCGGCAACCGCTATCCCCCGGGCTCGACCTTCAAACTGGTCACGGCCTCGGCTGCCCTGGAAGCCGGCAAGACGGAGGATTCGACCGTCGCATCGCCCAATCAGCTCAACATCGGCAGGTACTCGATGCGCAATGCCGGTGGCGAAACCTGCGGCGACGGCAAGACGACCACGATCAAGGACGCCCTGACCATCTCCTGCAATACCGCCTTTGCCAATCTGGGCATCGACAACGGCTACGACAAGATGCTGGCCCAGGCCAAGAAGTTCGGCTTCGAGAAGAGCAATCTGCAGATCCCGCTGGACGTCGTGAAGTCGGTCTTCCCGTCGACCAACGACGACAAGTCGATGCTGGCCAAGGCCTCGATCGGCCAGCAGGACGTGCAGGTCACCCCCTTGCAGGTCGCCATGGTATCCGCTGCGATCGCCAATCAGGGCACGGTGATGGAACCCCAGCTGATCAAGCAGGTGAAGAACCAGAAGACCCTCAAGGTCATCGAGAAGCCGGGCAAGAAGAGCATGGGCCGGGCGATCAGCAAGAAGACCGCCTCGCAGCTGACCGACATGATGGAAAGCGTCGTGGACAAGGGCACCGGCCGATCGGCACAGATCTCCGGAGTCAAGGTGGCCGGCAAGACCGGCACGGCCCAGCACGCGGAAGGTGGACATCCCCACGCCTGGTTCACCAGTTTCGCCCCGGCCGACGACCCACAGGTCGCCGTGGCCGTGGTCGTGGAGAACGGTGGCAATGCGGGCAGTGAGGCATCGGGCGGCCGGGTGGCCGGCCCGATCGCAAAGGACATGATGGAAGCGGTGATCGATAAATGAGACCTCAGCCGGGAACCGTGCTGGGCGGTCGCTATGAACTCACGAGCAAGATCGCCGTGGGTGGCATGGGCGAGGTCTGGAAGGGCCGCGACACCGTGTTGGAACGCGACGTCGCCGCGAAGATCATGAAGGAGGAGTACCTGTCCGACCCCGCCTTCCTGGCCCGCTTCCGTGCGGAGGCCAGGTCGATGGGCGCCGTTTCGGACCCCGGCATCGCCGGCGTCTACGACTACGGTGAGGAGAACGGCTCCCCCTATCTGGTGATGGAGTACGTCCCGGGCGAGGCACTGTCGAACATCCTCGACCGCAACGGCAAGCTCAGCGTGCCCGATTCCCTCGAGGTGGTGGCCCAGGCGGGCACCGCCCTGGGTGCCGCGCACCGGGCCGGGGTGGTCCACCGCGACATCAAGCCGGGCAATCTGCTCATCACCCCCGATTTCAAGGTCAAGATCACCGACTTCGGGATCGCCCGCGTGGCCGACCAGGCCCCGCTGACCAAGACCGGCCAGGTGATGGGCACGGCCCAGTACCTGGCACCGGAACAGGCCACGGGCAAGGGCTCCGTGCCCCAGTCCGACCTGTACTCCCTGGGCATCATCCTCTACGAGTGCCTGGTCGGCAAGCGCCCCTTCATGGGCGAGTCACAGGTGGAGATCGCGATCGCGCAGGTCAACTCCCCGCCCCCGCCGCTGCCCGATTCGGTTCCGCTGCCCGTGCGCCGACTGGCCGAGTGCATGCTTGCCAAGAAGCCCGAGCTGCGTCCTGCCAGCGGTTACGCCCTGGCCGAGGCCGCCCGCGCGTTGAAGGCCGGGGACTTCCCCGCTGCCGCCGCCGCGGTCCCGCAGCTGGACCCCGGCTCGAACGGCACTCAGGCCGCGACCACGGTGATGCCTGCAGGCGGCGATGCGCCGACCACGGTGATGAATGCGACCGGAAGCCAGCCGACCACCGCCTACTCGCCGGCCACCGCGGTCAACCCGTCGGTGAACACCGGGGCCTATCAGCCCTATGCGCAGTACCCGGCCACCAATGCGACGGGTAATCTGCCGGTCGGCGGTGACGAGCCCGCGGCTCCCAAGAAGAAGTCGGCCGGCGCGATCGTGGGCCTCATCGTGGCGATCCTCGTCGTACTGGGGCTGCTCGTCTGGGGCGGCACCGCGCTGCTGGGCAACCGCTCGGGCGGCACGGCCACGCCCGGGTCCGGCGCATCGGCGACCCCGGGGACCATCAAGCTGGACCCTGACGACTTCATCGGTTTGAGCAGGACGGCCGCCCGCAAGGAATTGAAGGATCTGGGGCTCAAGGCCAAGTTCAAAGAGACCAGCTCCTCCCAGGAGGCCGGCACCGTCATCCGGGTGGGCAAGAACGACGACGGGGAATACGAGTTCGAGGCCGGGGACACCGTCACCCTGACGATCTCCACCGGCGATTCCTCGGATTCCGACTCCTCCGGCTCCTCCTCATCCTCGGGTTCCAGCTCGTCGAGCTCGAACGGGTCCTCGTCCTCCAGCGGCTCGTCCAGGTCCTCGGGCTCCAGTTCGTCCTCGGGCTCCAGCTCCTCCTCGAACGGGTCCTCGTCGTCCAGCGGTTCCTCGCGGTCCTCGGGATCCTCCGATGACGAGGGCGGCTCGGATTCCGAGGGCAGCAGCTCCTCTAGCGGATCCTCGAAGTCCTCCGGATCCTCCGATGACAACGGCGACGACGATGGCTCCGACAGCGGTTCCAAGGGATCGGATGAGGATTCGAACGGATCCGCGGAGTCCAGCGGCTCGTCGAGTTCGAGCGACTCGAAGGGTTCAAGCTCCAGTGCGAACGGGTCGTCGCAGAATTCCGGGACCTCGACGTCCAAGGGTGGTGCCGACAACGGCGGCTCCGGGAACAACGGTGAGGCCGCAAAGGCCGACAAGGGTTCAAACGGCTCCGACGGCTGAGGACCGCAACCGGTCCCATATGACAGGATGACCCTACAGGATTCGGAACTGACCGATTGATGAAAGGAAAGCGCACGTGACTGGCGAACGGCTGTTATCCGGGCGATACGAGGTCCGGCAGTTGCTGGGTCGCGGCGGCATGGCGGAAGTCCATGCCGGTGTGGACACCCGGCTGGGACGCCGCGTGGCCATCAAACTGCTGCGCTCCGATCTGGCCCGCGATCCGTCCTTCCACGAACGCCTCAAGCGCGAGGCGCAGTCCGCAGCGGGCCTGAACCATCCCGGCATCGTCGCGGTCTACGACTCCGGCGAGGAGACGCTGGTCGAATCCGGCGGTTCCGAGGTCCAGGTCCCCTTCATCGTGATGGAGTACGTGGAGGGCCAGACCCTGCGCCAGGTGCTCAACGAGCACGGCCACCTCACCGTCTCCGAGGCCCTCGACGTCACCGCCGGCGTCCTGGCGCCGCTGGACTACAGCCACCGCAACGGCATCGTCCACCGCGACATCAAGCCGGGCAATGTGATGCTCACTCCCGAGGGCGATATCAAGGTGATGGACTTCGGCATCGCCCGCGCACTCGAGGACACCGGCAGCCTGACCGGAACCCAGTCGGTACTGGGCACCGCACAGTATCTGTCACCCGAACAGGCCCGCGGTGAACTGGTCGATGCGCGCTCCGATCTGTACTCGACCGCCTGCCTGCTCTACGAGCTGCTGACCGGCCGCCCGCCCTTCAAAGGCGATTCGCAGCTGGCAGTGGCCTATCAGCACGTGGGTGAGGCCCCCCAGCCACCGTCCGCCTTCAACCCCGAGGTCCCGGAGCACGTCGACCGGCTGGTCCTGCACGCCCTGGAGAAGGACCGCGACAACCGGTACCAGGACGCCTACACCTTCCGCGAGGACGTGCTGGCGGCCAGGGACGGCCGACCCATGACGATCGACGTGCCGGGCCAGACCTCGGGCACGGGCTATGCCGCGGGTGCGGCAGGTGCTGCGGCGGGATTCGCCGCCGGCGATGCCGCCACCCAGGTGTTCAACCAGCCCCAGGCCTATGGCTCCCAGGGCGACCCCTACGGGTCCCAGGGACAGCCATACGGCTCGCAGGGCCAGCCCTATGGTTCACAGGGGCAGCCCTACGGTTCGGCCCCGGCCACGCAGTACACGCCGCAGGCCGCGGAGTCCGTCGGCAGTGCCGGGCCCTACGATCCGAACCAGCCCGGGCAGTTCGCCACCGTGGGCACCGGCTACGCCCAGCAGGCGCATCCGGAGACCAGTGGCATGTCCACCCTGCCCAATCGCGAGGAGGACCATGATTCCTCGCGTCGCAAGCGCGGCTGGATGTGGGGGCTCGCGGCGGTCCTGGTGATCGTGCTGGCCGGCTTGGGCGGCTGGGTCTACGTGATGACCAAGGGCCCCGAGCCCTTCGCGCTGGAGGATCTGAAGTCCAAGAGCACCGCGGAGGCCAAGCAGTACCTGCAGGACAACGGTTTGAACTCCCAGACGGAGGAGACCCACGACGACGAGGTCGACGAGGGCGATATCGTCAAGACCGACCCGAACGCCGGGACCGAGGTCACGGCCGGGCAGACGGTCACCCTCTACGTTTCGATCGGCCCCGATGTGGTCGAAGTGCCCGATGTCGCAGGCGATACCGAATCCTTGGCCAGACAGCGGCTGACCGATGCCGGGTTGAAGGCTGGGGCCAATGAGGAGAAGACCTCGGCGGACAAGGAGAAGGGCACCGTCCTGTCCACCAAGCCCAAGAAGGGCAAGGAGGTCAAGCGGCAGTCGACGGTGGACCTGGTGATCTCCAACGGCAAGGTCGAGGTGCCCAGCGTGACCGGCCAGAAGCAGGACGAGGCCTGTGAGACGCTGCGCAGCAAGAAGTACCAGCTCGAGTGCAGCGTGAAGGTCGTCGAGACCGAGGACCACAAGGCCGGCGAGGTCTACGAACAGTCCGTCAACGGCGGCAACTCGGTGGACCAGCACGCGACGATCACGATCACGGTCGCCAAGGCCAAGCCCAAGCCGACCCCGCCGCCCACGCCCTCACAGGCGCCCATCCCCACCACGGGGATCCTGCCGGGCACCACACAGCATGGTCCGGGCAGCGGTGGCTGGTGGACAGGCAACCACTGAGGCGGGCCCGCGGCGGCATCACCAATGTGACGACTCTGGGCACCGGCGTGCTCGGCTCGCAGATCGCCTTCCAAACCGCCTACGCCGGCTTCACGGTCACGGCCTATGACATCGATGAGGCCGCCGTCGCAGCCGGCAGCGCCCGGTTCGACGGCATCGCCGAACCCGAGGACATCGACCGGGTCTGGAGGATCGGCACCGGTGCACCCAACGGCCCCTTCGAGATCTTCGACGTCGTGGGCCTGACCACCGCCTACAACATCTCCAAGATGGGCGATGAGGCGTCCCAGCGCTTCGCCGACTACCTCAAGACCAACTACATCGACCAGGGCAAGCTGGGCCGGTCCTCCGGCGAGGGCTTCTACCGCTACGGGGCCTGAGCAGTCACTTAGGTCTGCTCCCCTCCCCGTGAGCAGTCACTCTGGTCTGGAATCCGGGTGATTTCTCAGACCAAATCGCCTGCTCACGGAGGGGCGCCTCAGCCCAGGGCGGCCGCCGAGGCGATCGGCGAACGTCCGGCGGCGCGCTGCGCGGCCTCGGGCAGCCCGGCCGTGGCCAGGAAGTTCCCGACCATGAGATATCCGTCCTGGGTCAGCACGGATTCCGGGTGGAACTGCACCCCGGCCAGGGGCGCGGTGCGATGCTGGATCGCCATCACGATGCCGTCCGCGGTCTGCGCGGTGACCTCGAACACGTCAGTCGGCAGGGTCGTGTCGACGATCGCCAGCGAATGGTAACGGGTGACCGTCACGGGGTTGCGGACCCCGGCGAAGATCCCGGTGCCCGTATGCGTGATCTCAGAGGTCTTCCCGTGCATCAGCTGCGGTGAGTGGGCCACGGTGGCCCCGAACACCTCGCCCAGTGCCTGATGCCCCAGGCACACGCCGAACAGCGGCTTCGAGTGCGCAGCGCACCAGCGGATCACGTCCGGGCACACGCCGGAGTCCGCCGGTGTGCCGGGTCCCGGCGAGATGAGCACCCCGGCGAACCCGGGCAGGTAGGTCTCCAGGTCCTCGGCCGCGATGTCGTCGTTGCGGATCACCGTGGTGACCGCGCCGAGTTCCTGCAGATAGCCCACCAGGGTGTAGACGAAGCTGTCGTAGTTGTCGATGACCAGGATCTGCGTCTTCGGCATCTCAGGCCCCTTCCCCGGTGCCGACGGTGGCGTTGTTGAATGGCATGAACGGAGCGATCAGCGGGAACACGTACTCCATCAGGACGTAGACCGCGGCGACCACCAGAGCCAGGCAGATGAGCAGTTTGATGAACCAGTTGCCGGGCAGGGCGCGCCAGATGAGTTCGTACATCACTTGCCCCCGGCCGTCTTGTAGGCGGGGCTGTCCTTGATGGCATCGGGTGGTCCGTCCGCCGCCGGGTGGAAGTCCGACAGCGTCGCATACGCGACATAGCGTTCCCTGGCCGAGAACATCGGATTACAGGCGGTCAGCGTCATGATGCGGTCCTTGCCGTGATATTCGGGGAAGCCGGGGACGGGGTCCAGGACGTCCACCTTGTTCGGCAGCACGATGTCGAAGTTGCGGAAGGTGTACGTGTAGTAGCCCTCCTTGGTCTGGACGACGATGTCGTCGCCCGGGCGCAGCTCAGCGATCTGGTTCAGCGGCTTGCCATAGGTCACGCGGTGGCCGGCGATCGCGAAGTTGCCCTTGTCGCCCGGCATTGCGGCTCCCGGGTAGTGCCCGGTGCCCATCCGGTTGAGCACCGGTTCCATGGCCACGCCCTCGGCGATCGTGCGATAGTAGCGGTCGCCGAAGCGCGGGATGTAGAGGATGCCGAAGCCCTTGTTCTCCGCCGGCGCCTTGCCCACCACGGGGTGGTCGGGGTCTCCCTTGGCCTGGGGCTTGTCGTCCTGCCAGTCGTTCTGCAGCTGGGTGGTCAGATCGCGGTTGTCCTGATCGGCCGCGATGTCCGTCCACCACAGCTGCCAGCCGACGAACAGGATGAGCACCAGGCCCAGTGTGATGCACAGTTCGCCGAAGGTGCGCACGCTCCCGCGGAAGAATCCCAGGGGCTCGGGCTCGGGCTCGGACTTCCCTCCGCCGTTTCCCCTGCCGCCCCCAGCCGCGCCCGGCTGTGCGGCGGGCACGGGCTGTGCGCCCGAACCATATTGTGCGCCCGGGGTATACGGCGAGGCATGGGCAGCCTGCGCGTAGGAACCCGCCTGTGCGTACTGTCCGGCGGGCGCGGCGGGGAACTGTTCGGTTGCGGGGAACTGCGGGGCGACCGGTGGCAGGTACTGGGTTGCGGCATCGGATGCGTGCTGCGCTGCTGCGGGATCCGTGCCCTGCTGTGCATAGGCGCCCTGCTGCGCATAGGGGTCGGGCTGGATCGGAATGGGCGCGGTCGAGTGAGCGCGCCGAATATTCAGGGGCGAAGCGGATGCGGAACGACCATCTGATGAGGGAGCCTCCGCCGGGGCCCTGTCGGCTTGGGACTGCGGCTCATTGCCCGGCTGGGGTGTTTCCTGCTGTGCTGCCGCGGGGTCCGGGGATTCGACGCCGGCAGCCGCAGCGGCGCGTTCACGCGCGATGCGCTCACGACGAGTGAGGGGTTGGTCCACGGAGTGCACTTTCGGTAGGTCAGCTCTTAGTCCATACTAAGACCATTCCCTGAACGCCGCCCAGCCGCCGCGCCAGGGCACCCCACCCCTTTAGGTCCACCTAAGGCGGACATGCGCATTCATGGCACAACCGTTAGACTCGGGGCGTGCGTACTGAGTGCCGCCCAGGCGGCGGTGCCCGGCGCTGAGCATGGAATACGCGGAACACGCGGCATGGATCTTCACTGAGGAGTATTGTGGCCAACTCTAATTCGACGGGCAAGGCGGACGACGTCAAGGAAACCGTCGACGACAGCGCCCTGGTCGACGGGGCCAAGGCCGCAGACGCCAAGGGGACCGAATCCAAGGCGAAGTCCTCGGCCAAGAACGAAACCAAGGACTCCAAGGACAAGGCTGCGTCCAAGGACAAGGACAAGAGCCCCAAGGATAAGGACTCCGCGACAACCGCTTCCAAGGACAAGGCGGCATCCAAAGACAAGGCCGCGGCCCGTTCGAAGGCCCGCCAGGAGTCCAAGTCCGGCAATCCGGCCAAGCGCTCGGAGGCCCGGAAGAAGGCAACCTATAACTCCGCGGAGAACCAGGCGGCGCTCAAGCCCAACGGCCGCTGGTTCGTCCCCACGATGCTGTCGGTCTTCGCGATCGGTCTGCTGTGGCTCATCGTCTTCTACATCACCCAGGGCAAGTGGCCGGTCGAGGCCTGGGGCAACTGGAACCTGCTGGCGGGCTTCGGCATCATCGTCGTCGGCCTGGGCATGACCACGCGCTGGCGGTAGGGGGCGGTGGCCCCCTCACCTCGGAGCCCCTCCGACTTCCGACTGCTGGCCGATAGGCCCCTGTGGATCCGACTCATCGCCCTGTACGTGGGGCTGGTGTTCTTCGGGACCTCGTGCGGGTTGATGATTCAGGCGGGCTTGGGCAATATGCCCTGGGACGTCCTGCACCAGGGACTGTCCAACTACCTGCCGCTGAGCGTCGGCGCGATCGCCGTCATCCTCTCGCTGGTCGTTCTGCTGCTGTGGATTCCGCTGCGGCAGCGCCCCGGCCTGGGAACCATCTCCAACGCCCTGCTGGTGGGCACCTTCATCTCCGTGACCATGGCCGTGGTCCCGCCCGCGCATGCCCTGTGGCTGCAGATCACCTATATGGTGTCCGGAATCGTGATCAACGCGGTCGCCACCGTCCTCTACATCGTGCCGAACTTCGGGCCCGGACCCCGTGACGGTCTGATGACGGGACTCGTCGAGGCCACGGGCAAGCCGGTGTTCGCGGTGCGCACCACGATCGAGGTCGTCGTGATGGCCGCCGGCTGGCTGCTGGGCGGCCGCTTCTTCATCGGCACGATCCTCTACGCCCTGGCCATCGGCCCGCTGACCCAGCTGATGCTGCGCCTGGCCGTCAGGCTGTTCGGTCCGGCCGATCCCCTGACCTCCGACGAAGCCTGAGGACCCACAGCACCGGCCTCGTCTCCCGACCCTTCGGCAGGCGATTTGGTCTGGAGATTCCATGAATCCTCGGACCAAAGTGACTGCCCCCCTCTTTGTCAGACTGTTTGTGAGTCACTCAGCGTGAGTGAGGAAGTGAGCAGTGATGGCAGGGAGAGCGGGCTACACGGCCGAAGAGATCCGAGAGCTAGTCGCGCAGTATCAAGCTCAGCCGCATGGGACGAAGGCACTATGGCTGGCCGAGCAACCGTTCACGGTCCATCAGTTCCGGCGGTTGCGGCAAATGGTGTATGAGGGGGATGTGGACAGGGAACTGATTCCCCGCGAGCATGGTGGAATGACACGCACACATGGCCAGTTGGCAGCTTTTGAGAGGGCTCGCGCCAAGGAACTCGCCGAGCACGAACTCGAGGTCGCGCGGTTGCAGGCCCGGATCGAGCAATTGGAGGGTTCGAACGAGGCCTTGGGAAAAGCTATCGGGCTCTTGCATCGGCTGAGCGGTCAAGAGCCCGATACTGCCACGACGACCGACTCGCAGGATTCATCGCAGCCGAAAACCGACTCGTGACCGAGCTGACGGGACTCCTGGGGTCGCAGCGCCGGGCGCTGGCCATGGCCGGTGTGACACGGTCGACGTGGCAGTATCGGCAATCGCCGCGGTCACCGGTTCCCGATCCTGTGCATCAGGCGGATCGGGCGTATGAGTCGCGGATCGCGGCCGGGGACCGGGACCGGATTGAGGAGTTGATCAAGCTGGCCTGGGCCCGGGGCGAGTCGGTGGACTTCGCGTACGCGACGGCATGGGACCGGGGCGTGATGTTGGCGTCGCGCCGGACGTGGTGGCGCATCGCCGCGCAGATCGAGGACCAGGTGCTACGGCCGAGGGCCCCGCGGAGGAAGGGCAAGTCGCAGCGCAGGGATGCTCCGACGGTGATTGCCACCGCGCCCGGGCAGGTGTGGTCGTGGGATATCACCGACGTGTACTCGCCGTGGAAGGGTCGTGTGTACAAGGCGTACACGATCATCGATATCTTCTCCCGCGAGATCGTGGGCTATCGCGTCGAGGACTGGGAATCCGACCGGTTGGCCGTCGAGATGTTCGCTACGGCGATCGCCGCGCGCGGTGCGCCGCGCATCGTGCACGCAGACAATGGTGCGGCCATGACGTCGACGCGTCTGCGTGACCTGCTGGCCGGTCACGGGGTCGAGACGACGTACAACAGGCCGTATGTATCCAATGACAATCCGTTTTCCGAATCGGCGTTCAAGACGATGAAGTACCGGCTGGGCTACCCGCGGATCTTCGAGACTCTTCAGGACGCGCGGGAGTACATCGACGACTACGTCGTCTGGTACAACACCGAACACAAGCACTCCGGTATCGCCTTGTTCTCCCCGTCTGAGATCGCAGACGGCGTATGGGAAGAGAAGTGGACGATCCGCGATCGGGCACTTCAGGACTATTACGAACAACATCCCGAACGATTCCGGTGCCGGCCCGTGACACCGTCACCAGCCGACACCGTCGGAATCAACCACAGGGCCAGGAAAATCGCCTAGCAGGAACCAACATGACTCCGCACAGCTTGACAACGAGCGCCCACCGCGGGGAACCGGACCAAGGTGACTGCTAAGTGGAGCGGGAACGGAGTTTGCGGACCAGGAAATAGCAGCAGCCCAGCACGAAGCCGGTGATCAGCCCGCCCAGGTGGGCCTCCCAGGCCACCTGCGGATTGAACAGCGGGTAGAGCGCGCCCAGCAGGATGAACACGAGCACGCTGCTCCAGTTGCGGTCCAGTCGCCGGGTCGGGACCAGCAGCACGCCCACCAAGCCGTACACCGCTCCCGAGGCGCCGACGAACACAGTGCCCGGTGACACCACGGCGGGCCACAGGATCGACAGCAGCAGCGGGCACAGGGATCCGCCCAGCGCGGCCAACAGGTAGGTGCCCAGGACGAAGAAACGTCCCAGGGACCTCTCCAAGAAGCTGCCGAAGAAGAACAGGCCCACCATGTTGAACAGCAAATGGGTGGGCCCGGCATGGACCAACACCACACTCAGCGCGCGCCAGGGCTCGGCGGCCGTCAACACCGGCACGAAGGCCAGGCGGGAGGTGAGCCCGGTGCCCGGCAGCAGGTTCACCAGATAGGCCAGGACGGTCAGCGCCACCAGGGACAGGGTGACAATGGGCACGCCCCGCCACCTGCGTGATGAGGTGGCGGGGCGCGGGGTTTCGCTCACGGGAGTGACCGGGTCGGACTGCGGCGGGCCTCAGGCCTTGGGCAGGACCTCGACGGTCTCGATGAACGCGGGCTCGGCCGGGGCGTCCTGGAAGCCGGTCTTAACGGCCTCGAGGGCGTCGACGACCTTCTTCGACTCATCGTCGGCGACCTCGCCGAAGATGGTGTGCGCGCCATTGAGGTGCGGGGTGGGAACGGTGGTGATGAAGAACTGGCTGCCGTTGGTGCCCTTCTTCACCCGGTTGCCGAAGGCGTCCAGACCCACACGCGTTCCGGCGTTGGCCATGGCCAGCAGGTAGGGGCGGTCGAACTGCAGTTCGGGGTGGATCTCATCGTCGAACTGGTAGCCGGGGCCACCGGTGCCGCGGCCCAGCGGGTCGCCGCCCTGGATCATGAAGTTCTTGATGATGCGGTGGAACTTCACGCCGTCGTAGAACGGGGTGGGGTTCGTCCGACCGGCGTCGTCCTTGTACTCCTTGGAGCCGTCGGCCAGGCCGACGAAGTTCGCGACGGTCTTGGGGGCGTGGTTGCCGAACATGTTCAGCTTGATGTCGCCCAGATTCGTGTGCAGGATGACCTGCTGCGTGGAGATACTCATGCCCCCTATTCTTCCATGCACACCCCGCCGTAGACGTCCAGCCCACGTTCAGCTGGGCGCGCAATACCGCCGAAAACCCCGCCCCTCCCCCGCTGTACAAGGACTTGTGCGAGGACTTGTGCGGAACTTTCCAGCTCGGCAGGCGGAATCCGGACCATAAACGGCGAGCGGATGAATAGACTAGGGGTAACAGTTTTTCCACGTTGGAGGGTGAAATGTTCAAAAAGGCCAGCCAGAAGAACAGCTGCAAGCTGCTGTCGAGCAATGTTTCCGACGTCGTCACCGGCGTGACCGAGGCGGTCCGCGAGGGCTCCGCCCAGGCGATCGAGAAGAGCGGCCCCTATCTGGAGAAGGCCAATGCCTTCCTGCACGAAACGGCCGAGCGCCTGCACGCCGCCGCCGACGATGCCCGCCCCAAGGTCACCGCCGCACTGGAATCGGGCAAACAGCGGGCGACCGAGGCCGTCTCGGATGCCCGTGACCAGATCGACGCCCGCTACGGCGACCAGATCGCCGACGCATCCGTCGAGCTGACCCGCAAGCGCGGAAAGCTGCTGGCCCAGTCCGGTGACCAGCTGACCCGTCTGTCCGCGCTGGTCGCCGGCGCCAAGACCCCCGCCGCCGTGACCGACCTGGCGACCAGGCTGACCGGGGACAAGAAGGCCCTGAAGAAGGCGCAGAGCGCTCTGGCCGAACGCGGCAAGGAACTGGCCAAGGCGGCCAAGAAGCAGGCGAAGATCGACGCCAAGGCCGGCAAGAAGGGCGGCCGTTGGTTCATCTGGGTCCTGTTCCTGGGTGCGGCCGGCGGTATCGGCTACTTCGTCTACAAGGCGCTCAAGCCGGTCGAGGATCCCTGGTCGACCCCGCTGCCGGGCAACCGCCCCGCCGACGCCCGTCCGGTCGGTTCGACCCCGGCCTCGGAAGCGGCCAAGCCGGTCGTGTCCAAGGTCGAAGAGCCCACCGCTGACGACGCAGGGGAAGTCGAGGCCGAGGTCGAAGAGGACTGACCCCAGCCGGCGCCATCGGTGCCCGGTGAGTCGCACCGGGCACCACAGGTGAGCACACGAACGCCCGCGGGCCGTGTGGACCGCCCCTTTCGGGGGAACCGTCCACACGGCCCGCGGGCGTTCTGCGCACCTGCCCGTCCAAGGGTGAACCGACCACCCGTGGATGAGCAGGCACTTTGGTCTGCTTTCGATGGGTTTTTTCGGACAAACTTGACTGCTGACGAATAGCCGAGGCCGCGCCCGGGTGCGGAATGAGTGGTACCCGGGTGCGGCCGCGGGCGCGGTATCCGATAGAGTCGGCGGAGGCCTTATCGTCTCTGCACAATGACTGCGCAGTAACGCAGATCACGTGCGTGACGACGGGGCCGTTTTGTTTGCCCAATTCGATCTCACCCAAAAGGTAGTGATTCTTTCCGAAAGGAGCCGCGTGCCCAACAGCACCCAGGTACCCATCGACGACCAGATCAGCATCATGGCAGCACAGCGCGAAGGTGCCCTGCCCGATCAGGACAACCCCACGCGACAACCTGTGAGCCCGCGCAGGGCGATCGGCTCGATGGCATTCACCGAACTGTGGGAGCGGTTCTCCTTCTACGGACTGCAGGGGATCCTGAGCTTCTACCTGCTGTACTCCCTGGACCGCGGCGGTCTGGAAGTGCCCGCAGCGGCGGCCGCCGGAATCGTCGGAGCCTATGGCGGCGCCGTGTACCTGGCCCAGCTGCTGGGCGCCTGGGCAGGTGAGCGCCTGCTCAGCCCGCGCACCATGGTGCTGCTGGGCGGCATCATCATCACGGCGGGGCACGTGTGCCTGGCCGCCCTGCCCGGCATGCTGGGGCTGGGCGTCGGCCTGGTGCTCATCATCGCCGGAACCGGGGCACTGAAGACGAACATCACCTCGATCGTGGGCTTCGTCGTCGCCGACAAGCCCGCCGCGGCGCGCGATGCGAGCTTCTCCTACTTCTACATGGCGATCAACGGCGGAGCCGTGCTGGGACCGCTGCTGACCGGCTTCGTGCAGAACGAGTGGGGCTTCCACTGGGGCTTCGGGCTGGCGGCCGTCGGCATGCTGGGCGCACTGATCCAGTACCTGTTCGGGATGCGCGGCCTGCCGGAGCGGGCCAAGCACCCTTCCAATCCCCTGCCGATCGCTGCCATCTGGAAGCCCGCGACCACGGCCATCGCGGCCCTGCTCGTCATCGCCGTGGCGTCCCTGTCCGGCTGGCTCAAGGCCGCGAACCTGTCCTCGCTCGTGACCATTGTGGCGCTGGTGGCCGCCGCCGGGTACTTCCTGGTGATGTGGACGTCGTCCACGGTGAGCCGGGACGAGAAGAAGCGGACCGTGGCCTACCTGCCGCTGTTCCTGCTGTCGGGCTGCTACTTCGGGTTCCTGTTCCAGAAGTTCACCGCCGTGTCCATCCTGATCAGCGAGCGGGTCGATCTGAGCGTGGGCGGCTGGACCTTCCCCGTCGCCTGGATCACCATGGTCAGTCCGCTGGCGGGCGTCCTGGCCACCCCGTTGATCGCGCGACTGTGGCAGCGCCTGGGCGCCCGCCAGCCCGGAGCACCGGCGAAGTTCGCGATCGGCCTGTGCCAGATCGGCGTGGCCTATCTGTACCTGCTGTTGGTGACCACGCTGACCGGGGATGCGACGATCCCGGTGTGGTTGGTGCTGTTGTTCATGGTGGTGGCGGGGTCCTCCGAGGTCTTCGTCGGCCCGATCGGCCTGTCGCTGGCCACGAAGATCGGTCCCAAGCGCTTCGGCACGCAGATGGTGGGGTTGAACTTCCTGACCCTGGCCCTGGGCTCATCGCTGTCAGGCCTGCTGGGCCAGCTGTTCACCGCGATCTCGAATACCGCGTACTTCACCTTCGTGTCCGGTGCGGCCATCGTGTTCGGCCTAATCCTCCTGCTAGCGCGGCGGCCCCTGGCCCGCGGGTTGAACGCGGGGCTGTAGGCGGGCTACCCCGGTGACAGCGGGGTGGCGCGACCGTCCGTGTGCACATAGCGACTGCCGTCGGGCAGGTGCAGGAAGGAGACCGCGGACCAGGCTCCAGTCTCCTTGCTGTAGCGGGCGAACCGGCCGTCGGCCCCGTCGGCCAAGGGCGCCAGGACCGAGGTGGCCACGGGGATGTCCTCGACCTCGGTGAAGGGACTCGTGTCCACCTGTCGGATGCGCAGCACTTCTCGAGCCGAGGTTCCCGGGGCTCCGGGTGCCCCGGGCTCCCCCTCCTCCGGTCCGAGCATCACCTCGATGCGTTCCTCCGCCCGGACGTACGCACCGGTCAGTTCGGCCGCTACCTCGGAGGACAGTGCTCGGTCCCGCCAGTCCTCCGGAGGCGCGACCCGGCCGGGCTTGGCGATCCCCGCCAAATCTGCGAAGACGCGTTCGAACAGCTCCTCGTAGACCATCTGGCCATTGCCGCCGTTGGTCAGCAGCACCACCGCGGTGCCGGAGTCCGGGTGGATGCGCAGATAGGCCGTCTGGCCCATGGTGCCGCCATCGTGACCGTAGACGCGGGCGCCGTTCCAGTCCGAAAGCACCCAGCCCAGGCCCCGGGCATCTCCCGAGGTCCCGCGGTCGGGTTGGGCGACCTGTTCGGTCTGCATCAGAGCCACCGCCTCGGGTCCCAGCACCCGGGTCCCGGTTTCCGCCCGGCCCTCGGCCATGTGCATATATGCGAAGGCCAGGACGTCCGCGGCCCGGGCGACCACTGCGCCGGCCGGACCGGAACTACGCGGCAGGTGCCACTGCCGGATCACCCTGGTGGAGCCGGCGATGTCCTCGTGGCCCACCGCGACATCGCCCAAGAGGATCGCGTCCTCGGGCAGGGTCACGGAATGGTCCAATCCCAGCGGGTCCAACAGCGATTCGCGCAGGGCTGTGTCCCAACCCTTACCGGTCAGGCGTTCGATGACCAGCCCGGCCAGGGAGAATCCGGAATTGCAGTAGGAGTACATCGCGCCCACCGGATGGATCTGAGCGGCCTCGGCTAGAACGTCCAGGTACTTCTCCAAGCAGTCGTCGCCGCGCCCTGTGTCGATGAACAGGTCTCCGTCGATCCCGCTGGTGTGGGTGAGCAGATGCCGCACGGTCAGCTCTTCGCGGGCGCGCGGGTCACGCAGCTCGAACTCCGGCAGGATGTCGCGAACCCGTGTGTCCAGGGTGATCGCCTCCCCGCTCGCCGGAACCGGGGTGTCTGCCTCGATCAGCTGCATGAGCAGCGTGGTCGTGTAGATCTTGGTGATCGAACCGATCTGGAAGATCGAATCCGGGGTGACGGGCGCCCCTGTGCGCAGGTTGACGCTCCCGTGGACCGCCACTGCGATCTCCGGAGTGCCGGCTGCACCGCCGGGTGCGGTCGGATCCATCCGGAGGATGCCCAGTTGGGCGCCCGGCACCCCATGGCGCTCGCACAGTTCGGCCAACAGGTCCCGGTAGGCGGCGGTAAGCCTCTGGTGCACACCCTGCGAATACTGCCCCGGCACAACCGCGCCCATCAGGCTCCGGCCTCGCCCGGAATGGTCCCCAGTCCGTCGACCTTCGGGATCGCGGCCAGCAGCCGTTGTGTGTACGGGTGACCCGGTTCGTTCCAGATCTGCTCGGTGTCGCCGACCTCGACGATCCGTCCCGCCTCCATCACCGCCACACGATCGGCGATCTCCCTGACCACCGAGAGGTCGTGGCTGATGAAGATGAGCGAGGCGCCCGATTCGATCGCGAGGTCGCGCATCATCTGCGCCACGCGCGACTGCAGGAAGGCGTCGAGGGAGGCGATCGGCTCATCGCCGATGAGCACCTTGGGCCCTGCTGCCAGGGCCCTGGCGATGGCGATCCGCTGCCGCTGCCCGCCGGAGAAGGCGTGGGGGAAGCGGTTGGCCGCAGTGGTGGGCAGGTCCACTGCCGCCAGTAGGTCCTTGACCGTCCACCGGCCGGCCGGATCCAGGGCCAGTGCGTCCTCGATCTGCTCTCCGATCCGGCGCCGCGGGTTGAGCGAGGCGTAGGGGTTCTGGAAGACCATCTGGATGCCCAGCAATTCGGCAGGGCGCCGACGGAATCCCAGGGGCCGCACCGGGGTGGACTCGAAGGTGATGGTGCCCTCCGAGGTCTTCTCCAGGCCGCAGATCAGCTTCGCCAGGGTCGATTTGCCGCAGCCGGACTCCCCCACCAGGCCCAGGACCTCGGATTCGGCCAGGTTCAGGGAGACGTCGTTGACGGCGCGGAAGCGCCCGCCGCCGTCCAGCTTGTACTCGCAGGCGACGTGGTCGACGGCGAGCACGGTGGGGCGCGTGGGCGCAGGGGCTGCCGGGCTCATCCGGCCACCTCCGTTCCTGGCAGGGATTCGATGAGTGAGCGGGTGTAGTCGTGCTGCGGATTCACGATCACCGAGTGCCGGTCGCCGGTCTCCACGACCCGTCCGTTCTGCATCACGACGATGGTGTCCGCGACCGAGGACAGCACGCCGAAGTCGTGGGTCACCAGCAGCACGGCCAGTTCGAGGTCGTCGCACAGATCGCGCAGCAGGCGCAGGATCCCGGCTTGGACGGTGACGTCGAGCGCTGTGGTCGGTTCGTCGGCGATGAGCACCCGGGGTTCGCAGATCACCGCCGAGGCGAAGGCGATGCGCTGCAGCTGTCCGCCGGAGAACTGGTGCGGGTACTTCTTGACCGCGCCCTCCGGGTCGGGGACCCGGGTCTTGGCCAGGATCTCCACTGCGCGGGCGAGTGCTTCCCTCTTCCCCATCTTCCGATGGTGCCGCAGGTGGTCGGTCAGCTGGGCGCCCACCGAGAGCATCGGGTGGAAGGCCGAGGACGGGTCCTGGAAGACCATCGCCAGGGAAGTCCCGCGCAGCGCATTGTGTGCCTTGGGGCTCAACCCCACCAGTTCGCGGCCTTCGAAGTCGATGCTGCCGGACAGCCTGGCGCCGGCCGGGGACAGCCCCATGATGGCCATACCGGTCTGGGTCTTGCCCGAACCCGAGGCCCCGGCGACGCCGGTGATCTTCCCGGCTTCCAGCGTGAAGGACACATCGTGCAGGATGTGGTTCTCGTTCTTGCCCTGGCCGACGACCAGGTTGAGATCCCGCAGGGTGACGACACTCATCCGTTGGCTCCTTCCACCTGTTTGGCGGTTCGGGGGTCCAGCGCGTCGCGCAGGCTGTCGCCCAGGAAGTTGAAGGCCATGACGACCGTCAGAATGCAGATGCCGGGGAACAGTGCGATCCACCAGGCGTTGAATTGCGATACGCCCTCGCTGATCATCGCACCCCAGTCGGGTGCCGGAGGCACCACGCCCAGGGACAGGAAGGACAGGCCTGCCATCGTCAGGATCGCCTCGCCCACACCCAGGGTCGCCAGCACCACGACGGGTGAGACCACATTGGGAGTGATGTCGCGGAACAGCGACTTCCAGGGGCTGAAGCCCAGCAGGCGGCCGGCGACCACGTATTCGCTGTTGCGCGCGGTCATGACCAGGGCTCGCGTGGTCCTGGCGTACTGCGGCCAGGACACGATGAGGATCGCGATGATCGCGTTCTTCAGACCGGGCCCCAGCGCCGCGGCGATGACCATGGCCAGGATGATCGTCGGGAAGGCGAAGACCAGGTCGGCGATGCGCATGATGACCTCGTCCACGGCCTTGCCGAAGTATCCGGCGATGGCGCCGAGCACGGAGCCGATGATGGCCGAACACAGCACGACGAAGATCGCGGCAGGCAGGGTGGTGCGCGCGGAGACGATGATGCGCGAGAGGACATCGCGGCCCAGGGTGTCGGTGCCCAGGGCATTGTCCCCACCCGGTGCCTGCAGACGGGTGAAGCTCTGCGCCAATGGGTCGAAGGGTGCCAGCAGCGGGGCGAGGACTGCGATCAGCAGCCACAGCACCAGGATGATCCCGCCGGTGACGCCCAGCGGGGTGCGCAGTGCCTGGGGAACCCGGAAGCGCCAGCGCTTGATGCCGAGCTCCACCGCCTCCTTGCTGCTGAGTTGACTGTGCGGGGCGCTCATCGGACCCTCACTCGGGGGTCGATGAGGCCGTAGATGACATCCACGATGAAGTTCACTCCGATGTAGACAATGCCGATGACCAGGCCGACGCCCATGATGACGGGCAGGTCCAGCGAGGTGGCGCCGCGATAGGCGAATTGGCCCAGACCGTTCCAGGCGAACACGGTTTCGGTCAGCACCGCCCCTGATAGCAGGGACCCGAAGGCCAGGCCCACCACGGTGATGATGGGCACCAGGGCACCGCGGAAGATATAGCTGAAGACCACGGTGCGCCCCGGCAGGCCCTTGGCCTTGGCCGCGGTGACGTAGTCCAGGTTCATCACGTCCAACACGCTGGAACGGCTGAAGCGGGTCAGCAGGCCGATGGTGAACAGGGCCAGCACGCAGGACGGCAGGACCAGATGGGACACCGCATTGGCGAAGGTGCTCAGCTGTCCGGCGAACAGGGCGTCCACCGTGTACAGGCCCGTTACCTTGGGCGGCGGAGTGACCCAGGGGTCCAGACGCCCGGCCCCGCTGACGATTCCGGCCTTGAACGACAGCAGATAGTAGGCGATCGTGGCGATCCAGAAGGTCGGAGCCGAGATCCCGATGAGGCTCAGCGCACGGATCACGTAGTCCAGAACCGTGTTCTGTTTAAGAGCCGCCAGCAGGCCCAGCAGCAGGCCGATGACGACCGCGATGACGATCGCGCCCAGGCCCAGTTCGATGGTCGCGGGGAACACGTTGCCGATCGAGTCCAGGACGGGCACCCTGGTCTGATTGGAGACGCCCAGGTCACCCCGGAGCAGATTGCCCAGGTAGGTGAAGTACTGGATCAGCAAGGGTTGGTCCAGGCCCAGATCCCGCCGCGTCTGTTCGACGATGGCGGGATCTGCTGCGGCCCGGTCCCCCAGGATCGCCTGGACGGGATCGGCGGGGACCAGGTTGGTCAGCAGGAAGGTCACGACGGTGACACCCCAGATGAGCAGTGCGCTGATGGCCAGGCGGATGAGAACGTAGCGCAGCAGCGGATGAAGCTTGGGCGGCTTGATCCGCTGCTGCGCGCCGGTGACGGCGACGGTCATACTGGTCGGTCCCCGCCTATTCGGCCTTGGCGAAGTCGAAGTCCGCATCCGCGTTGGACACGAACTTGGTGATCGACGAGCCGATCACCACGGTCTGCACGGGCTGGACCAGCGGAATGAACGGGCCGTTGGCAGTCGCCGATTCGAAGGCCTTCTGGTAGGCCGGACCACGGGCGTCGCCTGCGGTCTTGTTCGCCGCGTCGATCAGCTTCGTGGTGGCAGGATCGGCATCGCCGACCCAGCCGGCGCGTTCGGACACGGACTGGCCCGGGGTGAACACCAGGTAGTTCGTCGGATCGGGGAAGTCAGCGCCCCAGGTGCTGATACCCATGGGCTGCTTGCCGGACCGGAAGCCGTCGAGCTGGGTGGCGCTGGGTGCGGGTTTGAGCGACAGTTTGATGCCAGCTTCCTTCACCTGGGCCTGCACGGACTCAGCCAGCTGGGACAGGTTCAGCCCGTTGACGGTCTGATCGCTGCTGTAGTGGAAGGGGATCTCCTCGCCCTTGTACCCGGCCTTGCTCAGCAGTTCCTTCGCCTTTTCCACATCCCGGTTGGGCGCCTGGTCCTTCGGCACCGAGCCCACGAATTCGTTCGGGACGACGCTGGCCATGCGCTGCGCGCCCTCGCCGCCGAGTCCCACGACCTTGTCGTAGTCGACCGCGTAGCGCATCGCATCGCGGAAGTCCTTCTTGGAGGTGATATCGCTGACCTTGGAACTGTCATTGGCGAAGATGTAGATGCTCTTGGTCGACGGCAGGGATGCGACCTGGGCCTTGGACTGGTCCAGGGTCTTCACCTGGTCCGGACCCAGGTCGAAGGCGACCTGGGTCTGGCCGGACTGGATGTCGCTGAGCTGCGTATCGGCGGAGACGTTGTTGATGACGACTCGCTTGTATTTGGGAGCCGGGCCGTTGTAGTGCTCATTGGCCGCCAACACGACCTTGCTCTCCGCGTTGTAGCTTTCAACCTTGTAGGGGCCGGAGCCCTGCGAGTTGTTGTCCAGGAACTGTTCGGCCTTGTCCTTCTCGTCCGTCGTGCCGCCGTTGGCCTTGACCTCCTTGGCGTTGAGCACGCCCAGGTTGGAGTTCGGCAGGATGTAGGGCAGGGCAGGGTTCGGATCCTTGCTGGTCAGCGTGATCGTCTCATCATCGACCTTCTTGACCGTCACCCCGTCGAGGTAGAAGGAAGGATTGCCCTTGACGCCCTGCAGACGCTGGTAGCTGAAGACGATGTCGTCGACGGTCACCGGATCGCCATTGGAGAACTTGGCGTCCTTCTCCTTGAACTTAAGCGTGAGGACCTTGTTGTCCTTGGACATTGTGTACGAGCACAGGCCGTCGGTGGGCTTCTTGAGGTCGCCGTCGGGGAAGGTCAGCGCGGTCTGGTAGAGCGCGTCCTCAATCCGGGAACCGCTGAGCTCGAACTGCCGCGCCGGGTCGATGGTCTTGAGGTCGAAGGTCATTTCGGCGACCAAGGTGTCGCCGGCGGCGGAGCCTTCGTTCGAACCGCCACCGCTGCACGCGCCGAGGCTGACGGTCAAGCCGACGGCCACGGCCGCGGAGAGGATCATTGTGGGGAGACGTCGCATAACCGAACTTTCTTCAGCAATCAGTGGGACTCGTTACATTATGTACGATGCCTCACAGATTTCTGAAATCCGGCTGAACCCCGGCGGTCCTCGGTTGCGTCCCGTTCACAAACCCGCCGCGGCGAATGCCCTGGCGTAGATCTCGCGCAGCACAGCCTGCTTGCGCGCGTTGTACTCCATGACGACCTCGCCGGCCGCGTTCGAGGTCCGAGCCGCGGCACGCTTCGCCGTCGCGTAGAGGTCCCGGTCGGCAGGCTCGCGCCGCAGGTGGTCGCGGAAGATCCGGTGCCGCCATGGCTCCGGGGAATCCGGGCCGAAGACGTGCAGATTCGCGCGTATCGCCTTGGCATCCGAACCGCCTGGCTCCGATGCACAGGACTCCGCCGCCCCCGGCTCGAACCGCAGGCACCGGTGCTCGTACCACCAGGGTTCGCGCACGGTCAGGATGAACCCGGCCGCCTCCAGCCCCGGCAGCCACGCATCCTCCGCGGCAGGGTCGGCCACGATCAGGTCCATGTCGATCACCGGTTTGGCGGCCAGCCCCGGCACCGAGGTCGATCCCACGTGCTGCAGCGCCAGCACCCGGGCGCCCAGGACCCCGGCGATCCGCGTGGCCAGCGCCTCGTAGTGCGCCGGCCACGCGGGGTCGTACTCGTCCACCGCGATGGGGGCGGCCACCGGTTCCACCACCCACGGCGAGCTGCCCGCGGGCGGCGCATCGTCGACGAAGGTCACGATGTCGCGCGCCCGGGGCACCGGGTCACCGCCCGATGCTCGTGAGGAAGGCCGCAGCGCCCAGGGCGATGTCGGCCTCGGCGGCCACCGCGATCGGCAGGCAGGCCTCGTCCACGTCGAAGTCCTCGGTGTGGTGGCCCCACGGGGTGTCCATCCCGACCTGCACATAGGTCTCCAGGCCACCGCGTTCGGCCACGCGCTTCATCATCGCCGTCGCGTCCTCGGAACCGGAGCCGCCGCCGGAGTCCTTGACGTTCTTGACTCCCGCGGTGTGCGCGAAGGCCTCGTGCACGTAAGGCAGCAGTTCCGGGGTCGGCAGCGCGGTGTCGGCCTTGCCTGTGATCGTCAGTTCGTAGTCCACGTCGTACATCCGCGCGGCGCCTGCCACGACGTCCTGCGCACGGGCGAACATGAAGTCGTTGATATCCGAGGACGCGCCGCGGCACTCCGCCCGGATCACGGCCTTGCGCGGGACCACATTGCGGCCCTCGCCGGCGACGAACGTGCCGACGTTGATCCGGCTGGCGCCCGCGGAATGACGCGGGATCGCGTGCAGGTTCAGCGTGGCCGCGGCCGCTGCCAACAGCGCGTTCTTACCCTTCTCCGGGTCGCCGCCGGCGTGCGCGCCGACCCCGGAGAACTCCACGTCGAACTTCGTGCTGGCCAGGTACTTGTCCGCACCCGTGCACACATTGCCCAGGCCCTCGCCCGCGCCAACGTGGGTGGCCAGGAACAGGTCGACATCGTCGAACCAGCCCTTGGCGACGATCGAGTGCGATCCGCGCACTCCCTCCTCGGCCGGCTGGAAGATGATCTTCACGGTGCCGGTGAGTTCGTCCTTGTGCTCGGTCAGCACCGTGGCCAGGCCCAGGCCGATCGCGGCGTGCCCGTCGTGGCCACAGCCGTGCATGGCCCCGGCGTTGACCGAGGCGAAGCCCTCGGCGGTGGGCCGGTGCTCGTCCGAGGGGTTCTCGTTGAGGTCGTTGGAGTCGATGTCGACGCGGAAGCACACGACGGGGCCGGGCCGACCGGTCTTCAGGATGCCCAGCACGCCGGTGAAGCCATCGCCCATGGCCTCGACCAGTTCGGGATCGCCGCCCTGGGAGATGGCGCGCTCACGGGCCGCGGCCAGGACCTCGGCGCTCGGCACGCCCAGGCGCTCATCGGCGACGTGCAGTTCCGGACCGTAGACCGTGTCCCAGCCCAGGTCGCGCAGCACGTGGATGATCTTCGAGGTGGTGCGGAACTCCGTCCACCCCGGTTCCGCGTACTTGTGGAAGTCGCGCCTCCACGCTGTCAGCTGTTCGGTGAGTTCGGGCGTGAGTTCCATCTGTTCCTCCAGGTCGGGACGGTGTCCGCATCAGGGTGTTCGCGTTCACACCCAATCTACCCGGCGGACCCGCGGCGCCTGCGTGCAGGTTCGGGACAACGGCGGCGGCTACCGTTCGAACGGGTCGTCACCGCGGATCGACCAGCTGAACCCGCGATCGTAGAGCACAGATGCGTCAGGGGTGCGGCTCAGCTCCATGGTCCGGTCCCCAGTCAGCGCAAGCCCATCCGTGCGGTCGGTCGTGTAGGTCAATTCGACTCTCTCGCCTGGCGCGCCTGCGTATTCGAGTGCCGTTTGGCCCGGTTTCCGCAGGGGTTTGAGCATCAGGGTCAAAGTGTCACCGTCGCGCACATAAGTGCCCACCAGCAGGGCGCCATCGTTCTTCCGAACCTGCGCGGTGGCCGCGCCGTCGGTCAGAGTGTTTCCGAGTGCCAGCTGGGACCAGGAGGCATCGGCACCGGCATCGTCGGATTCGACCGTCCACGCGCCTGCGGGAGCCGCGTCATCGACGCCGTAAACGGGCTGGGCTAGGAACACCGGGATTCCGGTCAGCGCCAATGCCGCCATGCCCACCGGCATCGCGATGCGGCCGGCAATCCGATTGGCGCGAGGGCTGCGGAACGGGCGCGGCTCGATCGAAGCGGAGACCGCACCCCGGCCCAGTAACGCTACGACTACGCGTTTCACCCACGGGGCCAGGACGACCAGGCTCATCGCGAGCAGGACGAGCGAGAGCTGCTTCGCGGGCATGTCATAGCCCAGATTGAGCACGGCTATGAAAGTCATGGACGCGGCGGAGATCAGTGCGCCCAGCACCATCGTGCGCCGCCACATGAGGGCGACGGCCGCACCCAGCTCGGCCACACCCGCAAGGGTTTGGAATAACGGCGAGAAGCCCACCATATGCGAAAGCAGACCCATCGGACTCATTTCACCGAGGGTGATAAGCGATTCGCCGACGTCCGGCCCGCCGAACTGCCAGAGCCCGATCTTGATCACTCCGTTGAACAGCAGCGTGATCGCAAGGACGAATCGTGTCGCTGCGTGTAACCACCACAGCAGTGTGCGCCCCGCTGACTGGCGATTCGCGGGCCGCTCCTTAGGTGCAGTTGAGACACGCGGGGTGCCTTCGATCGTTGATGTGCGGTTCATTTCCATTCTCCATTCGGTTGGTTGACGGACCAAGGCAGTGCGTGAGCGTTTAGATGCTCAGCCCACTGAGGACCGCCACGGCGGTTCCCCAGGACCGCGGCGCCGGGATCGGTCCAAGACCGGTAGCACACCGTGCTAGTCACCCACGGTAGCACGCTGTGCTACGGTGAGGTCAACCCGATTCACTGAACTTTGGAGGGATTGTGGACACACGACGCAAGATCCTGAGCGCGGCGACGTCTATGGTGGAGGAGGGCAACGGACAGCACCTGACGGTCCGCGCGGTGGCCGGCCGGGCGGGGGTCGGGATGGGGACGCTGCGGCACCATTTCCCGAATCAGCGCGCCTTGCTCGACTCGGTGCTCGCATTGATGTACGAGGTGGCGATGCCCGACGACCGCATCCACGACACGACACTGCCGGCGCGGCAACGCCTCACGGAGAACCTGGGCAGGCTCGTCGCCACCATCGGCACGGGGGACGAGGCCCGGGAGAGATTGTCGGAGACGTTCCGGAACTACATCAGCCCCGATGCACCCGACGACGTGCGCGCCTCCTATGCCGCCTTCGACGAGCAGGCCACGCGACGTGTCGAATCGTGGCTCTCCGTCCTCGTTGAGCAGGGCGCGCTCGAAGAGGGAGACAATACGGCCAGGGCGCATTTCCTCCTCAGCGTCGTGGGCGGCCTCGTCTTCTGGAGAGCACTGCCGCTCCCGGAGTCCGCTCTCACGCGGGAAATCGACGCGCTGGCCCTTGCCGTGGAGGCCCTACCCTTCACGGGCTAATCCACGACACCGGTCTCCCGTAGGTATCGGGCGATTCGGGCGATCCGCTCATCGGGGTCCGCGCACAGCCGGTCCACCTCGGCCGCGCACAGGTTCCAGGGGAGTTCGCCCAGGGCCTGCACCAGGCGCAGACGGGACTCCGGCCGGTCCCCCGCCTCCTCGATCCGCCGTGCCAACCGTTCCACGATCCCGGGTTCGGCCTCTGCCAGCTCGGCCAGGACCTCGGCGGCCTCCACATCGGCGATGCCGCGGTCGATCGCATCGAGCAGCGCCTCACCCGCCGCGCCATCGCCCAGGCCGCCCAGGAGCACCGCGGCCCGTGCGGCCACCTGGGCATCGGCGTCGGCCAGGCACTCTCGCAGGGTCCGGCGGGCGAGCTCGGCCGATTCCGCCGATTCGGTCTGGCCCAGGGCGACCAGCGCCCTCAACCGGCGGCTCCTCCCCCGCCCGGCTGCCGCCCCGGCCAGCAGCTCAGTCGCGGCACCGTCGAACGGTTCCTGCCGCGCGGCCCACAACAGGGCTCCGGCCGCATTGTCATCGGGCTCGTCCAGATAGGCCCGCAGCAGTTCGAGGCCCGACTCGCGCGGGAGCCCCACGGCGGGGCCGACCCGCAGCGCAGCATTCTGCCGTGCCCGAGAGCCGCCGTGGCGCAGGGTCGTCAACAGGTCCAGCGCGGTCAGCAGCTCACCCGTCGTGTCCGTGGCCGACAGGGACGACGACAGGGAGCTCAACAGGTCCACCAGGCGTTGTTCCCCGGCGATCCGCCGTTGCAGATCATCGCGCAACCCGGCGATCGTAGCGGCAGGATCGAAGTCGGGATCGTCCAGCGCGGTGCCGACCTCGGCCAGGCCCAGCCCCAGCGAGCGCAGCGCCTCGATGTGCATGAGCCGGGTGATGTCGGCCTCCGTGTATTCGCGGTAGCCCGCCGAGGTGCGTCGGCCCGGGTGCAGCAGGCCCACACGGTCGTAGTGGCGCAGCATCCGCACGCTCACCCCCGAGGCCCGGGCCAGTTGTCCGATCAGCACGGCTGCCCGCCGGGTTCGAACCCGCCCAGCGCACGCACCCGCCGGGCCTGGGCGAGGTCCGGGGCGAAGGCGGCCTCGGGATCGTCGAACAGTCGCAGGATCGCCAGGGCATGGGCCAGCCGCCGCTCGGCGGACCCGCCTTGGGCTCCTTCCACGGCTCCGCCGGCCGACACGATCCTCTCCACGACCGGACGGGCGCTCTCCCCCAGGTCGAGGTGGACCCGCGCCAGGCTCAACCATGTCTCACGCCCGCCACGTCCCAGCTGGGACGCCAGGCGCTGGGCCAGGGCGGCCTCGGCGCCGGCGGGAACGAGTTTCGCAGCGGCCCGCCAGGCGGTGCGGGCCAGGGTGTCGTCGGGATCGGCGAACATCGCGTCGGTGATGGCGGGCCAGCCGCGGACGTCCCCGATCTTGGACAGGGTGTGCAGTGCCTGGGCCACCGCTTGAACCCCAGACCGGACGCAGCCGGATGCCTCGGCCCCGTGCCGAGTCCCCTGATAGCCGGCCAGGATCCGCAGCAGCTCAGGCACCGTGAGATCGGTGGGCAGCCGGGTGATCGCCCAGGTGAGCATGTCGCGGACGAAGAAGTCCGGTTCCACCGCGCAGCGCTCCAGGAGCACGGGCAGCAGTCCCGGCTCCGGGGCGCTGCCCGTGGCCAGGGCCGCCTGCAACCGGGTGCTGGAGCCGGGCGCCGCCAGTCCTGCGGCCAGATTGTGCGCGTGTTCGCTCATGGTCGGCATGTCCTCGGTGTTCATGCCTTAAGACTGAACCCTGTCACCGTGTCAGGGTCAAGGGGTGGGTCGTGATTGGCTCAGCGCGAACCACGACCTGCGACCCCGGACCGGCTACCGGTGCAGCACCCAACTGGCCAGTTTGTTGCCCACGAATTGCGCCAGCTGGACCAGCACGATGATGATGACCACCGTGACCAGGGTGACCTGCCAGTCGAACTGCTGGTAGCCGTAGGTGATCGCGAAATCGCCGATTCCGCCGCCGCCCACGACACCGACCATCGCGGACATGTCGACCACCGCGATGAGCATGAAGGTGTAGCCCAGGATCAGCGGAGCCAGGGCCTCGGGCACCACCACGCCGAACAGTGTGCGCAGTCGACCGGCCCCGCAGGCGCGCGCGGCCTCGACGATCCCGGGGTCCACCGCCACCAGGTTCTGTTCGACCACCCGGCCGATCACCACCGAGGCCATGAGCACCATCGGCACGATCGCCGCGGAGGTGCCGATGGTCGTGCCGACCACCAGCATGGTCAGCGGCCCCACCGCGGTGATGAAGATGATGAAGGGGATGGGGCGGATGATGTTGACCAGGAAGTTCAGGATCTGGAAGACCACCGACTGTTCCAGCAGATTGCCGGGCCGGGTGGCGTAGAGGGCCGCGCCGATCAGCAGGCCGACGATGCCCGAGGCGATGATCGTCACGAGCACCATGATGAAGGTCTGCCCCAGCGATTCCAGTAGCACGGGGCTCAGCAGTGACCAGTCGGTTTTCATCGTGTCTCTCCGTTCGTCTCGGACTTCGGTTCGGCTGTGGCCGAGGTCCCTGCCGCGCTTGCGGGCCCGGCCTCACCGGCGGGCGGCCCGGCCTCGACGGCGGACCCGGTCCCGTCGAGGAATTCGATCTGGGCGTGCGCGCCGATGTCCGCGGCGGCGGCCGCGATGTCGGCGGGCCCACCGGTCAGTTCGAAGACGAGCGTGCCCACGGTGGAGTCGCTGACCTCGGTCAGCCCGCCGAAGACCAGTCCGTACTCGACGTCGTATTTCTGGAACAGCCGGCCGGTGGCGTCCGAGGACAGCCGGTCGGTGATCCGCACGGCCAGCAGCCGGCCGCGGTGGTTCGCGCGCAGCCGCTGCAGCGACTCCCCCGTGGGCGCCGAGGGGATCGCGGTGGACACGAAGCGCTTGGTGACCTCGGCCTGTGGATCGGCGAAGACCCGGTAGGTGGGGCCCGATTCCACGACCCGACCGGCCTGCAGGATCGCCACATCGGTGCACAGGTCCTTCACCACCGCCATCTCGTGGGTGATGACGACGATCGTGGTGCCGAAGCGGCGGTTGATCTCCCGCAGCAGCGCCAGGACCTCGGTCGTGGTGTCCGGGTCGAGGGCGCTGGTCGCCTCGTCGGCCAGCAGGATGTCGGGCTGATTGGCCAGTGCCCTGGCGATGCCCACCCGCTGCTTCTGCCCGCCGGACAGCTGACCGGGGCGCATCCTGGCGCGGTCGGACAGGCCCACGAACTGCAGCAGTTCGGCCACCCGCTCCTTGATCTGCGCCTTCGGCACACCCGCCACGCGCAGCGGATAGGCGATGTTGTCGGCCACCGTGCGCGAGGAGAACAGGTTGAAGTGCTGGAAGACCATGCCGATGCGCGAGCGCACGGGGCCCAGCTGGTTCTCCGTGAGCGTGGTCAGGTCCGTCCCGTCGACGATCACCTGCCCGGCGGTGGGCCGCTCAAGGGCGTTGATGAGGCGGACCAGGCTGGACTTGCCCGCGCCGGAGTACCCGACGATGCCCAGCACCGATCCACGCGGCACGTCGAGGCTGATGCCGTCGACGGCACGGACCTCGGGCTGCTTCGCGGCCTTGCGCGCCGGATAGACCTTCTCCACGTCCACGAACCGGATATGGGGTTCTCGAGTGACACTGTTCATGGCCACACCGTAGGCAGATCAACCCGCTGACCTGGGGCTTCGCCGTCATATACGGGGTCGCCGCGCGTCATCGGACGTCATCTTCGAACACGTGGCGCAACACTTCGTCACGCCGGGCTCCCCACCCCGACTTTTATGACAGCCCCAGCCGATATATCCCCGCATCGGCATAGTGTCCGATGCCAGAACAGCCGTCCAAGCACCTACCGAAACGAGATCCGCCATGAGCATCCGCAAGAACCGCACGACGTCCCCGACTCAGTCCCACGCGCAACCCCGCGGCAAGAAGCGGACACCCGTACGCCTGGCCCTGGGCACAGTGGCCGCGGGCCTGGCCCTGGCATTGAGCGCCTGCGGTGGCGCGGCGCGGGTCAATGACGATTCGAGGGTCGTCATCGGCACGGATTCGGGCACAGAGGAGTACTTCCAGCTCCTGAAGTCCAAACTCAAGGACGAGGGCATCGACCTGGAGGTGAAGAACTTCACCGACGGCGTGCAGATCAACAACGCCACGCAGAACGGCGACGTCGACATCAACCTGTTCCAGCACATCGCCTTCCTGTCCCAGTTCAACGTCAAGAACGGCGGCGACCTGGTCCCGGTGGGTGCCACTGCGGTCTATCCGCTGCCGTTGTACTCGAAGAAGTACAGCTCCTTGGACCAGCTGCCCAAGGACGCGACGATCGCCCTGCCCAGCAACCCCACCAACCAGGCCAGGGCCCTGCTGAACCTGCAGGCGGCGGGCCTGCTCAAACTCAAGGGCGGCGGCAATTCCCTGTCCACCCCGGCGCAGATCGAATCGAGCAGCCTGAAGATCAAACCGGTCGACACGAATCAGACCGTCAACGCCCTGGCCGGCGGCGCCGATGCCGCGGTCGTAAACAACACCCAGGCGCAGAAGGGCGGACTGACCTCCGATCAGATCATCTACCAGGAGGATCTGGGCTCGCACGTGGGCGACGCCTATATCAACGCCTTCGTCGTCAAGGCCGAGAACAAGGACGATGAGCGCTGGAAGAAGATCACCGACGCCTACCATTCGCCCGAGATCGAGGAATCCGTGCGCAAGCTCAACGGCGGTGCGCTCGAGTTCAAGGCCGACTGGACCCCGGAGAAGCTCCAGAAGCTGCTCGACCACGAGGAAGAGGTCGCCAAGCAGGGCTGAGGTTTCCGCCTCAGCGGGAGTTCAACGCGGGTCGAGGTGGTCGCGCAGCCGGTACTCCGCGACCCGGACATCGCCCGAGCTCTCGCGCACGACCTCGGCCACCCGGTCCAGGATCCGGCCGGCCGGGGTCCACTTGGCCCCGCCGGCGGCCCGCACCCTGCCGCGCTGGGTCCGCGGCTCCGGGGCCGAGGCCCGGGGGTAGGCGGTGCGCAGGTGCCGGGAGAAGTCCCGCACCCAGGCGAACGTCACCTCGCCGCGCTTGGCCTGGCCGTGGGCGATCGCGTCGAGCGCATCGGCCCACGGATTGCTCAACGGACGACGCTTGACCGCGGCATCGCGGAAGGCGGTGCGCAGGTCGGTGAAACCGGCCGGACGCAGCTCCAGCCGGGCCCTGTTGAGTTCGGGATCCGGCCGGAACACGCAGGCATCGCAGCCGGCACGGCAGGTCTCGAAGGACTGCCAGACCCGTGCCCGGGCGAAGCTCGCGGCCTGCCCGGCATCGGTCCTGGTCGGTTCGAGCCCGCAGCCGTAGTCCTCGAGGAACTCCCTGATGTGTCGATGCCAGTCCGGGGGCGCGGCCGCGAAGAGTTCGGGGAACAGATCACGGACGTGGGCCCGCGGCTGTACCCTGCGGTGTTCGATGATGAGGAAGCGGGCGCGTTCGGCGATGAGCGCGCCCACCGCCACGCGTTCGGTCATCGCGCGCACGAAGTCGTCCGGGATCTCCTCGGCCGGAGACACGCCATAGAACACTGTGCAACGTCCCCTCAGACCCCGAAGGCCCAGATCAGCGTCCGGGCCCGGGTCCCGTCCCACCAGGCGGCGTCGTGCCCCCCGCGGAACTCGTGGTATTCGGTCTCGAACCCGCCGGCGACGATGGTCTGGTGCAGCCAGCGGTTGGCCAGAATCTGCCAGGCGTGGGCCGGCGGCGGGCCCAGTTCCAGGTCCCCGCACTCCTGGTAGACCCGCACCCGCGGGGCGCCGGCCGCGGCCTCGGTTCCGGCGCGCCGGAACCGTTCGACCAGGAACAGCTCGGGCTCGCCCTGCCCCGCGCCCTGGCCGTGCTGGGCCCGCGGCACGCCGGGCAGCAGTTCCGCCTGACGCTGATACCAGGCCGAGGGCGAGTGCATGATCGCGTTGCCGAACAGATCGGGGCGGTCCAGGGCCGTGACGGCCGCACACAGACCGCCCAGACTCTTCCCACTGAGCGCAGCATCGGCCGGGTCGGTCGACAGATCGAAGCGCTCGCGCAACAGCGGCAGCAGTTCCTCCGCCAGGGCCCGGGTGAAGGAGTCGTTGGCGGTCAGTTCGCTGTCGCGCAGCCCGGCCTCGTCGACCAACACGATGGTCACCGGCCTGATCAGCTCCGCGGCCAACAGCGCATCGCGCAGGCGCGGTGCCGAATGATCGGGGACTCCGTCGAACAACAACAGATAGGGATGGGGGCCAGCGTACTCCGGCGGCGGTGGGGAGACCCAGACGGACCGGGAATTGCCCAGGATCCGACTGTCGAAGGTCATCTCCTCCAGGCGCGGGGCCACCGGTGCGCCGGTCTCGACATCCGTGCGGACCTGCTCCAGCGCCTGCCGGACCACGGGCTCGAAGGACTGGGCCTGTGGCAGTTCGGCGATATGGCGGCCCAGCTTCGGATCGCCGATCTGGGCCACCCTGTTGTACACATCGTCGGCCAGCCAGGCTCTGCCGTCATCGGCCAGGTCGATGAGTGCATAGGTGAATCGCAGCTCCGCCGGCATCGTGATGGTCTGCACCCGCAGTTCGGTGCCCGGGATGTCGGTGAACACGCCGCGGGCAGGCAGAGCGCGATCGATCAGGGTCATCACGGTCGTCTGGGTCTGGCCCGAGGCCGCTCTAGTCCCCGGGCCCACCGCGCGGCTGCGCACCTTGGCCGGGATATCGGAGTGCGGCACCGCCAGATCGCGCACGAAGGTGACATTGACCAGCGGCGCTTGGCCCGCGGCGATGCGAGCCGCCGGGTCCGGGTCCTTGACGGGGTCGATCAGCGGGGTGCCGACCTCGCGCAGGTGGGCGCGGAAGTCGTACGGGCTCATCAGCCCGTCCACCAGGGCGCGCACGGCGGCATTGGGATGGGCCGCGGCTGGGGCCTCGATCATGGAACTCCTTGTGGCGCCCAGACGGCGCAGACGACAGTACTAAGGTCACCCTACCCTATTGGGCATGGCCGGGCCAGGAGCTTGTTAGGCTTGATGCCACCATGGACAAAGAAGCATTCACCTTGCGCCCCGGCGAAACGATCCTGCACTCCGGCCGGGCGAACGTGCAGCGCGGGATCGACCATTCCGCCGGCGACCTGGTGCTGACGAACCAGCGCCTGCACTTCACGCCACACGTCTACAAGGCGAAGTCGAACCCGGTCGTCGAGATCCCGCTGCAGCGGATCACCGCGGTCGAACACGCCACGACCAAGGCATTCGGCTTCATCCCCCTGGTGGCCAACGCACTGCTCATCCACCAGGATGCCGGCGGTACCGACGGCGCGAGCGGCTCGGGCGGCACCAAGGGGTCGGGTGGCGCCGACAGGCCCTACCGGATCCTGCTGGACAAGCGAAAGGTCTGGGAGGACCTGATAGAGAAGGCGCGCGCAGCGTTGTAGCAGCGTCATAACAGTGATGCGCCTCATAGACTCGGCCTCGGCAGCAAACATATAATTACATACTGATACGTGCATATCACGCGGGTCCACATCCCGCTCCACGGCTCGAAAGGGAGGCGGCATGCACGAACACGATCCCCACGCCGAAAACGACGGGGCCGGCACCGGCGCACCCGGCCACCACGGCCACGGCGGGCTGGGCCACGATCACGGCGGCGCGCACGGCCCCGGCGGCGCGGCCTCGCACGTCCGGCTGCTCATCGCCTTCTCCATCACGGCGCTCGTCTTCCTGGCCGAACTGGTCACCGGACTCGTCTCCGGCTCCCTGGCTCTGCTGACCGATGCCGGGCACATGGCCGCCGATGCGATCGGCCTGGGCATGGCGGTGTTCGCCGCGAACATCGTGCGCCGTCCGCGCACCGACACCCACACCTGGGGCTGGGCCAGGGTCGAGGTCCTCGTCGCCGGTGCCCAGGCCACCCTGCTCATGATGGTGGGCCTCTACGGCGTCTACGAGGGAATATCCCGCCTGTTCCACCCCGCCGAGGTGCACTCACAGGGAGTGCTCGTGGTGGGGATCGTGGGCCTGCTGGCCAATATCGTCAGCGCCCTGGTGCTGTTCGGCGCCAGGGACGGCAGCCTCAACCTGCGCGCGGCCTTCCTCGAGGTGATGGCCGACGGGCTGGGATCGGTGGCCGTCATCATATCGGCCATCATCGTCTGGTCCACCGGCTGGGAGTACGCGGATTCCCTGGCCGGCCTGCTCATCGCCATCGTCATCGTGCCCCGCGCCTGGGCCCTGCTGCGCCGGGTATACGGCATCCTGGTCGAAGAGGCCCCGCCCGAACTCGACCTGCGCGAAATCATCGAACACATCGAGGGGATCGACCAGGTGATGGCCGTCCACGACGTCCACCTGACGCGCGTGGGCTCATCCCTGCCGGTCCTGTCCGCCCATGTCACGCTGCGCAACCACTGCTTCCACGACGGCAGCACCCTGGAGATCCTCACCCGGATCCAGGACTGCCTCAAGGAGCACTTCCCGCTGGCCATCGAGCACACGACGATCCAGTTCGACAGCGTCCGCGGCGCCCAGGAGGAGACCCTCAAACACGGGCAGTGAGACGCGGGTGCGCGCAGCACTCCCCGCCGCTCGGCCCGCGCGGGTCCTCCCGCCGCAGGCCCGGGGCCCGGGGCCCTACCGCTTGTTCGAGGTGAACAGCGCGCGGATCAGGAAGTAGACGATCACTGCCACGCCCACCACGATCACGCCTTTGAAGGCCAGGCGCATGAGCGAGAAGATCGCGCCCACCAGCCACCAGGCGATGACAAGGGCCAGGATCGCGCCGATGATGCTCCACAGGTTCTTCATGCCCCCAGCCTACGGGGCGAAGCTGAGCGGCGCCTCGGCCAGGACGGTGACCATGCCGCCCACCCGGGCCTCGGCGCCGGCCAGGGCCGCGACCTCAGCGAGGACGAAATCGCGCATCGCGGCCGCCGCGAACCCCGCGCCCACGCCGGCGCGCGCCCCCAGGTTCACGGTGCGCTCCAGGGGCGGCTCGACGACCCTGGCGTGGTGCAGTTCGGGGTGGCCGGCGACCACCATCGCCGGAACCACCGCGATCCCCAGCCCGCGCGCCACGAAGCGCAGCACGGCGTCCATCTCCGCGCCCTCGACGGCGATCCGGGGCACCAGGCCCGCCGCGGCGAAGGCCGCATCGGTGGCCTGGCGCAGGTCGTAGCCGCGGGAGAACGCGACCTGGGGCAGGGCCGCCACCTGTGCCAGGGACAACTCCTCCGGCAGCGCGCGGTGGCCGATGACCACCAGCCGCTCGTGCAGCAGCGGCGTCAGCTCCACCTGCGCCGAGGCCACCCCCACCCGAGTGTGGGCGGCGCCCTCTCCGGACGGCCCGGATCCGGCCCGGGCGCCCATGCCCTCCCGGGTGACGATGAGCGCCAGGTCCACCTCCCCCGACTCGAGCCGCTCCGACAGAACATGGGAACCGGCTTCCATGATCTCCAGGTCCACCCCCGGATGGCGGGTGCGGAAGCCAGCCAGGACCTCGGCGACCAGGGAGACGCACAGGGTGGGCGGGGCGCCCAGGCGCACGCGGCCGCGGCTCAGGCCGGCCAGTTCCGCGATCGTCAGGCGCGCGGTGTCCGCGTCGGCGATCATCCGGGTGGCGATCGGCAGCAGTTCGACACCGGCTTCGGTCAGCCGGGCGCCGGCGTGGTCGCGTTCGAACAGCGGTGCGCCCAGGTCGCGCTCCAGCGCGGCCACCTGCCGGGTGATGGTCGGCTGGGTGGTCACGAGCTCCTCGGCCGCGCGGGTGAAATTGCCCAGCCGGGCGATCGACAGGAACGTCTGCAGGTGGGAAATGTTCATGCGTCCCCCGAATGGACTCCATAGAAAAAAATCATTGGCAGAATACAGCCTAACCTAACTATGGTTGCCCCTATGACGAATGCAGCCTCACAGAGCACATCCCACAGCGCCCCTCGCACCACCCACCACAACGGCCCCGCCACCGGCGGCGAGCGCCTCATGACCACCGGCGTGCTGGTCATCGGAACCGGCGGCGCGGGCCTGCGCGCGGCCATCGAACTGGCCGAACGCGGCATCCAGGTACTGGCCGTGGGCAAGCGGCGCAAGCACGATGCGCACACCACGCTGGCGGCCGGCGGCATCAACGCGGCACTTGCCACCATGGACCCGGAGGACTCCTGGCAGCAGCACGCCGCCGACACCCTGCGCGAATCCTATTTCCTGGCCGACCCACGGATCGTCGAGGTCGTCACCAAGAACGCCGCCCGCGGCATCGAGGACCTGGAGCGCTGGGGCATGCCGTTCGCCCGCGAGGAAGACGGCCGGATCAGCCAGCGCTTCTTCGGGGCGCACAAGTACCGTCGCACCTGCTATGCCGGGGACTACACGGGCCTGGAGATCCAGCGCACCCTGATGCACCGCGCGACCGAACTCGATGTGCCGATCATCGACACCGTCTACATCACCCGGCTGCTGACCGCCGACGGCAAGATCTTCGGCGCCTACGGCTTCGATGTGGTCGACGGCACCCCCGTACAGATCCACGCCGATGCCGTCATCCTGGCAGCCGGCGGCCACAACCGGATCTGGCGGCGCACCTCGAGCCGCCGCGATGAGAACACCGGCGATTCCTTCCGCCTGGCGGCCCTGGCCGGCGGCAAGATCCGCGACGCCGAGCTCGTGCAGTTCCACCCCTCGGGCATTCCGGAGCCCGAGGACGCGGCCGGCACCCTGGTCTCCGAGGCCGCGCGCGGCGAGGGCGGGATTCTGACGAACGCGCTGGGCGAGCGCTATATGTCCAAGTACGACCCCGAGCGCATGGAGCTGTCCACCCGCGACCGGGTGGCCCTGGCCGGGTACACGGAGATCGCCGAGGGCCGCGGGACTGAGAACGGCGGCGTCTACCTGGACGTCTCGCACCTGCCACGCGAGGTCATCATGGAGAAGCTGCCGCGCGTCTACCGCACGATGATCGATCTGCAGATGCTCGACATCACGACGACCAAGATCGAGATCGCGCCCACCGCGCACTATTCGATGGGCGGCGTCTGGGTCACCGCAGAGGAGCACTCCACCGGGGTCGACGGCCTCTACGCGATCGGCGAGGCCTCCTCCGGGGTGCACGGTGCGAACCGACTGGGCGGGAATTCGCTGATCGAACTGCTGGTCTACGGACGCATCACCGGTGAGGCCGCGGCGGAGTACGCGCTGAACAATCTGAGCGTGACCCGCGACCTGGCCGCCGTGGACGAGGCCAGGGCCGAGATGTCCGCGCTGCTGGAGTCGACCGGCACGGAGTCCGCGCGCAAACTGCAGCGCGAGATCCGCGATCTGATGACCGAGCACGCCGGCGTGGTCCGCTCCGAGGACAGCCTGCGCGAGGGCCTGGCGAAACTGGCCGACATCGCCGAACGCGAGAAGCACGTGTCTGCACATCCCGACATCGCGGGCTTCGACGATCTGGCCCACGCCTTCGACCTCAAGGGGTCGCTGCTGGCCGCGCGCGCCACCCTGGAGTGCGCAATCGAGCGCCGCGAGACCCGTGGCTGCCACAACCGCTCGGACTACCCGGAGATGGATCCGGCACTCAAGGGCAACTTCATCTGGACCCCGGACGGCGGGGTGACCTTCGAGACCCTGCCGGAGCCGGATGAGGAGATCGCCCGCCTGGCCGCCGAGGACATGGACGACTCCCCCAAGGGCAAACTGGTCGAATAGTCCGAGCCCACTCCCTACTTCGAGTTCCACTACTTGACGAACTGTCGAAAAAACGCGCTTTCAGGCTGAAATTCGACATTTCGTCAAGTAGTGGAACTTTGGGCTGGGACCGGGGCTGGGGCGCTGGTGCTCAGGCCAGTTCCGGGGTGTCCCACAGGTTCAGCTGCACGCCGATGCCCTGTTCGATCGCATTGCGGTAGACCACCGAGGCCCAGGCGACGTCCTCGACGGGCATGCCGCCCACCGAGTACAGCACGATCTCCTCTGCGGACTTCCGGCCCGGTGCCTGACCGGTGACGACCGCGCCCATGTCCTCGATATCGGTCCGCGCCAGCTTGCCCTCGGCCACCAGGTCGGTGAAGCGGCAGCCCAGGATCGGAATGTAGCGGTGGGTGGGCGCGGGGTTCTCATCCGCCCAGGCCTCGTAGAGTCCGTAGTTGTCGACGACCTTGCGGACCTCGGGCGCTTCCATCCCCGCATCGATATTGACCGCCGCCGGCATGGACAGGAAGGCCCCCGGCTTGACCCAGGCCCGTTCGACGGTGGGGTACTGGGCGGGATCGTTCGGCACGCCCGAGGCGCAGAAGGTGACGATATCGCTGTCGCGGACCACGGCCTCGAGGCTGTCGACCTCCTCGACGAGCAGCTGTGGGAAGTGCCGGCCGACCCAGGCGGTGAAGGCGTCCAGGCTGGCGCGGCCCCGGCCCAGGACCTTGACCGTCTCGATCCCGGGGCGCACCGCCATGAATGCCGCCAGGGAGGTCTTCGCCATGGTGCCCGGCCCCTGGATGCCCACCACCTTCGCGTCCTCGGGCGCGAAGTACTTGGCGCCCACGCCGGGGATCGCCCCGGTGCGGTAGGCCGACAGCAGGTTCGCGGACATGATGGCCAGGGGCGCACCGGTGTCCGCGTCGTTGAGCGTGAAGGTATGGATGGAGCGCGGCAGGCCCTTGTCCCGGTTGGCGATGTTCGAGCCGTACCATTTGACCCCGGCCTGGCCGAAGGATCCGCCCAGGTAGGCGGGCATCGCCATGAAGCGGCGGTCCGGGGTGGCCAGCGGCATGTCGGGGAATTCGGACTCCGCGGGGAAGAGCACCAACGCGCCGTGGGAGTCGTTGTTGTCCCCCGCCATCCGGTAGTCGCCGGTGTGCAGCAGGGCCAGAACCTCCTCCATGGTCTCGACGCAGCGCGGCATATCGGTCACGCCCGCGCGGATCATGTCCGGCTCGGACAGGTAGAGGAAGTCGATGGCCGTGTCCGACCTGGTCGCATCCTCGCTCGCCTGGTTCGGTGAGCTGCTCGTCATTTCGTCCCCATTTCAATCCCCGCTTCGGTCACGTGTCCTATATCTCATCCCAATGTGCCACACCCATGGTCCGTCTGGCAGATTTCAAGCACGTAAACCGCCCATTCATGGTAGAAATGGTGACACACACCACTCCACAAAAGGACTTCTCCATGCCCCTTGCCCAATCCGCGGATACCGCGGGCGTTCTGCAGCTGGCCAATATGCCCTTCCTGTGGGTCCTGGCCATCGCCGTGTTCGCCGTCATCATCGTCCAATCCACGATCTACATGACGGCCGTGCGGCGCAATGTCGCCGCCGCCGATATGACCAAGAAGGAGGCCAATACCGCCTTCCGCGCCGGAGCCGTATCCGCGATCGGCCCGTCGCTGGCCGTCGTGCTGGTCTCGATCGCGATCCTGCCGCTGTTCGGCACACCGCCGGTGCTGGTGCGCATCGGCCTGATCGGCTCCGCCGCGACCGAGGTCGCCGAGGCCACCGCGGCCGCCGGCACCATGGGCGCGGGGCTGGGCGGGGACGGCTGGAACGCCGACGTGTTCACCGTCGCCCTGTTCGCCATGAGCCTCTCGGGCGCCGGCTGGATGCTGGCCACGATGATCCTCACCCCGATCCTGTCGAAGGGTTCGGACAAGGTCGCCAAGGTCAATCCGGCACTCATGGCGATCATTCCCTCGGCCGCGCTGCTGGCCGCGTTCGCCACTCTGACCATGCAGGAACTGCCCAAGTCCGGCGTCCATGTGCTGGCCGTGGTGGTGTCCGCGATCGTGATGTCGATCTGCCTGCTCATCGCCAAGAAGTTCGAGGTGGCCTGGCTGCGCGAATGGGCGTTGGGCTTCTCCATCATGGCCGCCCTCATCGCCGCCGGCATCGCCACGGCCTGAGCACCACAGCCTGAAAGGACTGAAGAACCATGAGCATTTCAGCAACGCAGAAGTCGGCACTGGACCGGAACTTCACCCGCACCACGAACGTGTGGGGCAATATCACCCTGTTCACGGGCTTCCTGATCGCAACCTATATCCCCTTCCACGTCCTGTTCTTCACCGATGTGGACGTCTCCTGGGGCCAGATCATCGCGGGCTTCCTGGCCGCGGCCGCCGCCTTCGGGGTGTTCTGGGTCGTCGAGCCCATCACCTATTTCCCGATCCTGGGGCCGGCCGGCATGTACCAGGCGTTCATGATCGGCAATATCTCGAACAAGCTGCTGCCCGCTGCGATCGTCGCCCAGTCGACCATCAAGGCGACTCCGGGCACCCGCAAGGCCCAGTTCGCGGCGACCGCTGCGATCTGCGGTGCAGCGGTGATCCACGTGTCCTTCATGCTGGTGTTCGTCGGCATCCTGGGCTCCTGGGTCGTCTCCATTGTCCCGCCGGAGATCACCAAGGTCGCCCAGAACTACATCCTGCCGTCCATCCTGGGCGGGGTGCTGGTCCAGCTGATCGTGACGACGAAGAACCTGCGCGTGACGATCGCCGCCCTGGTGGTGGGCGCCGTGGTCGTCTTCGGCCTGATCCCGCTGCTGCCGGCATTCTTCTCCGGCTTCACCATCGCCATCGCGGTCATCATCACGTGCTTCGCCGCCTGGTTCACCCGCGACAAGAAGGTGCACGAGGGCGGGCACATGGAGGACGAGCTCTCCGGTCCCGGCATCAACTGAGGCCCGGCGACCGCCGAACACCATTCTGGCGCGGGAACCACCGGTTTAAGCAGGGGGTTTCCCCCGCCC
>NZ_JANIJY010000021.1:0-51149 GCF_024580695.1 Brevibacterium sp. 91QC2O2
CACCGGGGACGCTTCAAGTCACGTCCGGTGACTCCGAAGCCGCCCCACGTCGTGGGTATCAACCTGCCGGAGCACGAAGCAGTCAGAAACTAGCCCGAGTGACTCCACACAGCTTGACACAGAGCGGCCCTGCAGGTTTCCGTATGCGATGTGGAGAGGCCTCGGTCGAGGCTGGTCCTCGCTCAGCCCTGTGGTACGTCCAGCCCGTTCTTCTTCTTGGGCAGGGCACCCAGAGCGATGACGATGATCGCAGCCATCAGCATGGCGGCGCCGATCACCCACATGCCGCCGTTGGACGAGCCGGTGGTCGTCTTGACGAAGCCGGTGATGTAGGGGGCGAAGAAGCCGGCGGTGTTGCCGATGGAGTTGACCAGGGCGACGCCGGCGGCGGCTCCGGCCCCGGACAGGAAGGCGGTGGGCAGCGGCCAGAAGGTCGCCAGGCCGCACATCACACCCATTGCGAAGATCGACACGAGCACCATGGTGGTGAACGGCGAATTCATGAACGTGGTGATCGGGATGGCCACCGCCGAGATCAGCGTGGGGATGGCCACGTGCCAGACGCGCTCACCCGTCTTATCGCCGTGCCTGGCCCAGAACCACATGACCAGCGCACCACAGGCGAAGGGGATCGCGTTGATCAGCCCGACCTCGACGATCGAGAAATCGGTGTTGAAGCGGTCTTTGAAGTCCGAGATGATCGAAGGCAGGAAGAAACTGATGGCGTAGAGGCCGTAGACGATGCCGAAGTACACCAGGGCCAGTGCCCAGACCCGACCGCTGGCCAGGGATTTCCAGGCCGGAACGTGGTACTCGGAGGCGGTCAGGGCCTCCTCATCGTCCATCTGGCGCTGCAGCCATGCGCGCTCATCGGCGGCCAGCCATTTGGCCTCGCGCGGCCGATCGGTCAGGAACCACCAGCAGATGATGCCCAGGATGATGGCGGGCACGCCCTCGAGGAGGAACATGAAGCGCCATCCGGCCAGGCCGAAGAAGGCCTCGTGGCCGTGGGCCATGATCAGACCGGAGACGGGCGATCCCAGCGCCGTGGACAGCGGGATGGCCAGCATGAACAGCGCGGTGGCCTTCGCACGTTCGCGCTTGGGGAACCAGTAGGTCAGGTAGAGGATGATGCCGGGGAAGAATCCCGCCTCGGCGATGCCCAGGACGAAACGGGCGGTGTAGAGCCAGCCGGCCGAGGGGACGAAGGACATGAGGGCCGCGATGATGCCCCAGCTGACCAGAATGCGCGCGATCCAGCGGCGGGCGCCGAACTTGTGCAGCGCCATGTTCGAGGGCACCTCGAGCAGCAGATAGCCGATGAAGAACACGCCGGAGGCGATGCCGAAGGCGGTTGCGCTCAGCTTCAGGTCCTCGGACATGCCCCCGGGCCCGGCGAATCCGATGTTCGTCCGGTCGAGGTAGTTGATGAAGTACAGCAGGCCCAGGAACGGCACGAGCCGCCATGTGACCTTTTTCAGAGTGCGTTTGCGCAGAGCGTCGTCTGTGCTGATCGCCGTCGCCATTGAGAGCTCCAGATCTAGGGGATGTGATCCTGACAATGCGCTTCATTAGATCACAGAAATCCCTGGGCGAAGCTATTCGAGCCCGCAAATCTCACAGTTCGGACTGCTGTGGAACGCCCGAGGCGACCGGCCCGCCAGGGGGCCGGTCGCCTCGGGCGGAACCGGGGGCTCAGACGTCCGGGGTGAACCGGCCGTCCTGGGCCATCCAGCCACCGTCGACCAGCAGCGAATGACCGGTGACGTAGCTGGCGGCATCGCTGGAGAGGAAGAGCACGGGGCCGGCGATCTCGTGCAATTCGCCCCAGCGGCCCAGGGCCGCCTTGTCGGCATAGGCGTTCCACCACTTGGCATCCTGCTTGATCTGCGCGGTCAGCGGTGTGTCGAAGGGACCGGGCAGGATCGCATTGGCGCGCACTCCGGTGCCGCCCAGCTCGCTGGCCAGCGTCTTGACCAATTGCACGACACCGGCCTTGGCCGCGGCGTAAAGGCCCTGCCCCGGTTCGATCACGAGCGCACGGAAGCTGGCGAAGGCGATGAGCGAGCCCCGTCCGGCTGCGGCCATATGCGCGCCGAAGGCCTTCATCAGGCGGTAGGTGCCCTTGAGGTTGATGTCGATCACCCGGTCGAACTCATCGTCGACGGTGTCGAGCACGCGCTTGCGGACGTTCAGGCCGGGCGTGGTGACCAGGATCTCCGCCTGGGAATAGGTATCGGCCAACTGCTGGACCTCGGCGGTGTCCGTGACGTCGACGCCCGCGTAGTGGGACTTACCGCCGCGGGCGGCGATGATTCCGGCGGTCTCCCTGGCGCCCTCGGCGTTGAGATCGGCGCAGACGACCTCGGCCCCGGCGTCCGCCAGTCCGATCGCGGTCGCCTGACCCAGTCCGGAGGCCGAGCCGACGACGACCGCCAGCTTGCCCGTGAGGTCGAAGAGTCCGTGGATGTTGGGAAGATCTGAGGCCGACTGGCTCATCTGCATGCCTTTCGTTGTCTAGCGTCTTTGCCTGTTCTCCGCCAGCCTAGTGCCCGCAGTTGCGGGCAGGACAGCGGTGTCGTGTCCTGAGACGATCCGGCCGGAGTCCAGGTGCACGATCCGACCGCCCAGGGCCAGGGCCTCTTCGGCATCGGTCGTGGCGTAGACGGTGGTCAGGCCCATCCGGCGCAGGATGAGCGCCAGCGTCTTTGCGGTCCGGCTCCGTTCGTCCGGCGCCAGATTGCGCAGCGGATCGTCGGCTATCAGTATCCGGGGGCGGGCGACCAGGGCACGGGCGGCCGAGACGTGGGGCAGCAGCTCCGGGCCCAGACCCGAGGCCCGCTGGTCGAGGTGCTCGACGATTCCCAACCGGGTGGTGGCCGCCAGGACCCGTTCCCTGGCCCGTTCCCGGCCGACTCCGTAGAGCAGGAGGGGAAAGGAGAGGTTCTCCGCCAGGGTCATATGCGGATAGAGGCGGTGCCGGTCGAAGACGCGGTTGACCCCGCGGTGTTCGGCGTCGAGGCCGGTGACGTCCTCCCCGTCGATGAGCACCCGGCCGTTGTGCCGGGGTTCGGCCCCGGAGAGGATGCGCAACAGGGTGGTCTTGCCACTGCCCAGCGGGCCCACGACGCATACCGTTTCCCCCTCGGCGATGTCGAGGTCCACCCCGGCGAGGCCGGGTGCCGGCTGATGGGGGTAGCGGTGCTCCAGGGCTCTGGCCAGCAGCGTCGCCATCGACCGACCTCCCATCCAGGCACGTCTTGAAATGTTATCTATATCTCATTTTAGGGGTTCATCCGTCTTGTACGTCAACACCCGCCGGTCGGCCCGCCCAGGCGACCCGCGCGGGTCGCCAGGGGCTCCGTAGACTTAGAGCATGAGGGTCGGATTGGAAGACGTCGCACGCGCCGCCGGGGTGTCGGTGACGACCGTTTCGCGCGTCCTCGGCGGGCGCGGCACCGTCGCGGCCGGCACCCGTGAGCGGGTCATGGCGGCGCTTACGGCGACCGGCTACCACCGCTCGACCCTGCTCGAACCGAGCGTCGCCCGACTCGTGGCGGTTGCAGCCCCTGCAGCCCCCGAACACTGGCAGTCCGAGGTCTGCCGTACTGTCTCAGCCCATCTGCAGGGCGCCGGCGCCGCGGTGGTGCCCGTCTTCCTCGACGCCGAGGACAGGGGGCTGCAGCAGGCGATCGCCGCAGGGGTCGTTGCCGTGGTCACCCCCACCTTCACCAGTCTGGACGTCGACGTGCCCGTCATCCGGCTGAACGAATCGCGTCAACCCCTTCTCCCGCCCGGGCCGGGAGCCGTCGACGCCGATCTGGTGGCCGCCAGGCTGGACCTGACCGGCGGGCTGAGCCTGGCCTTCGAACACCTGGGAGCATTGGGCCACCGGCGGATCGGCCTGATCTGCAATGACGCCGGAGACCTGGCCGAACTGCTGGCCTCCCGCTTCGTGGCCGAACATCCGGTGCGCGGATACAACGCGGATGCGCCCACCTGGATCGCACGCGCGCCCCGGTCGTTCTCCGGCGGGATCGAGGCGGCCACCCGGCTGCACGCACAGCGCTGTACGGCCGTGATCGTGCAGGGGTCCCTCCAGCTGCACGGCACGCTCGAGGCGATGCGGCGCCATCGCCTGCGAGTGCCCAGGGACCTGTCGGTGGTGGGTTTCGGGGACGCACTGACCAATCGCTTCACGGGCCCGGCGACGACGATGCTCGCCTTCGACATCGCGGGGCTGGCGGGGGCGCTGGCCGGCAGCACCGGCCGGCTGCTGGGTCTGCCCGGGCTGTCGGCGGCCACCGTGCCGCCGAACTTTCGGCCCCAGTTGATGGCGCGCGAATCCTCGGCGGCGGTGCTGCGCGGATGAGCCCGGCCCAGACCAATCCGTCGCAGGGGGCCGGGGGAGGGGGCCCCCGCGCAGGCCGACCCACCCTGGCCGCGATCGGCGCAGCCTCGGGACTGTCGCCGGCCACCGTGTCGCGCGTGCTGCGAGGACTGCCCGGGCCCAGCGAGCGGGCCCGGCGGGCCGTGCACGTGGCGCTGGGCGCTCTGGGCGTGGCCGAGGGCGCGCCGGCCGCGGCGACCGGTCCCGGCCCCGTCGCACTCGTCCAGCGGCGCCCGCTGGCAGCCGAGGTCGACGCCTATGAGCAACTGCAGCAGGAGCTCGTGCGGACCCTGTCCGTGGCCGGCCGGATCGCCCTGCAGGTCTACATCGGCACGGATCTTCCCTGGCGGCCTGGGATGTTGCGCGAGGCGGGTGCCACAGGGGCGATCCTGATCGGCGATGCGGTGCCGCCGGAGTACGCCCTGCAGGTGCGAGAGCTGGGAATCCCCACGGTGCGCATCGGTTCGGCCGGCGAGGAGGGGGATACCGAACAGGCGGGGACGCCCAGCGCCGGGGCGATCGCGCTGGACCGGGCGGCCGGCGTCGCCACTGCGGTCGGTCACCTGATCCAGCTGGGGCACACCCGGATCGGCCTGGCGGTGCCGGAGGCGCCCGGGTCGGCGACCCTGGTCGGGGCGTTCAGGCGGGAACTGGCCGCGGGGCTGCACATCATGGCCTCGCGCGATCAGGCGCCCGTCACCCGGGCCCAGCCCATTCTCCTGGCCGGAACCCGGGCGGCCGATGAACTGCTGGGCGGCGGAGTCAGCGCCATCATCAGCTGTGCTCCGGCCCTGAGCTTCGGCGTGCTCGAGGCCGCGCGGCGGCGGGGCCTGCGGGTGCCCGAGCACGTCTCCGTGGTCACGGTGGGGGAGATGCCCGAGGCCGCGGTGCTGGACCCGCCGATGACCCAGCTGGCGTTTCCCTGGAGCATCATTGCCGAGTCCGCGGTGCGCGAGCTCAGCGCAACGACTCACACACGACCGCTGGTCGTCATCCCCGACCTGGTGCTGCGCCGCTCGGAGGCGCCGCTGCGCAGACGCTGAGCCGGTTGTGGGCTCAGCCGACGCGCTGCGCCCTGAGGCGGGCCAGATCCCCCAGGAACCCGGCGACGGCCGGCGGGTCGGCCAGTCGGCGCCCGGCCGCGCTGGGGCCAGGCCCCACCTTGATCGACACCCCGAGGCGCACCGGCAGATCCGAGCCGGCCACGGCCCGTGACAGATGGGCGAAGGCGTCCTCGTCCGTCACGTCGTCTCCCGCGTAGAGTGCGCCGGTGGCGCCGGTGGCCGCGATGACCCGGTCGAGCCCGCCGCCCTTCGTGCTGTGGCGGACCGCGTATTCGACGATGTCGTGGCCCGGCACCCGGCGCAGGGGCAGGCCGTCCAGCCGCTCGCTGAGCCCGGTGTGGAGCCAGCGGGTCTGCGCGGGGTCGACACCCCGGGTGTGGAACACCCGGGAGAGGGGTTTGACCTCGACCCGCCAGTCGGCGGACAGACCGGCGCGCAGCCGCATGCCGACGAGCTCGTCCTGTACTTCGTCGAGCTGGGCGAGGAGTCCCGCCTCGCGGTCCTGGGGCAGCTCGCCGGAGCCCTCCGGCCCGCCGGCCCCGGACGCCGTCGCGCCGCCGGTCCCGGACGTTGGGGCATCGGCGGGTTCGCCCAAGCCGCTCAGATCGGTCTGGGCGCCATGGGAACCGATGAGCAGGGCGGCCGGATGCGGATCGGCCACCCGGCGCAGACCGGCCAGGTCACGTCCGGTGATGTAGGCGGTATAGGTGTCGTCGAGTTCGGCCAACCGGGCCAGGGCCCGGTGTGCGCCCGGCAGCGGCCGGCTGTCCAGGGGGTCGTCGACCAGTTCCGCCAGGACCCCGTCGAAATCGAGGGCGACCAGCAGCCGCGGGGTCGTGGCCAGCGCGTTCAGTGTTCGGGACCTGAGCGTCGTTCCCGCGGCGTCGAGCGCGAGGGGTTCAACCGCGGCGGTCATGCAGCCGCTCCGAGAGCTCGTCCTGGGTGTCGGCGACGGTGTCGAGTGCGTCGAGGAATTCCTGGGACCAGGCCTGGACGTTCTCGTGGCCGAGCTTGGCGCGCATCGGCTTCATCCGCTTGCGCTGTTCCTTCAGGGGCATCTCGGTGGCCAGCTGGATCGCGTCCTTGAGGCCTGTGATGTCGTGCGGATTGACCTGCACGGCCTGTCGCAGCTGGTCGGCGGCTCCGGCGAACTCGCTGAGCACCAGCACCCCGTCGTTGTTCGTCCGGCACGCCACGTATTCTTTGGCGACCAGGTTCATGCCGTCGCGCAGAGCGGTGACCAGCATGACATCGGCGGCCAGGTAGAAGGCGGTCATCTCCTCCCGCGGATAGGAATGGTGGAAGTAGTGGACCACCTGATTGTCCAAGGAGGAGTACTCCCCGTTGATCCGGCCGACGGCCAGCTCCACGTCCGTGCGGATCTGCTGGTATTCGTCGAGTCTTTCCCGGCTGGGCGTGGCGATCTGGATGAACGTGATGTCCTCGTTCGAGATCCGTTTATCGCCCAGCAGCTCCTCGAGCGCCTTGAGGCGGTGCCGGATGCCCTTCGTATAGTCCATCCGGTCCACCCCCAGCATCAGGATCCGGGGGTCGCCCAGCTCCTCGCGGATCTGCGCGGCTCTGGCGATGGTCGCGGGGTCGGCGGCCTGGGCCTCGAGGTCGGCGGTGTCGATCGAGATCGGGAAGTGCCTGGCCACGGCATAGCGGATGGGTGTGCCCGGATCGTCCTCATCGGTGCCAGGGACGGCCGGGATCCGGATGACGTCGTCCTTCGTCGTCATACCCAACTTGATGCGCACGGCACGGCGGAAGTTCGCGGCATCGGCCGGGCGCTGGAAGCCCACCAGGTCCGCGCCCAGGATGCCGCGCAGGATCGCCGAACGCCAGGGCAGCTGGGAGAAGATCTCCCAGGGTGGGAACGGGATGTGCAGGAAGAAGCCGATGCGCAGGTCCGGCCGCATGGCGCGCAGCATCTGCGGGACCAGGAAGAGCTGGTAGTCCTGCACCCACACGGTCGCCCCGCGCGCGGCCTCGAGCGCCACCCGGGCGGCGAAGCGGTGGTTGACGCGGACGTAGGAATCCCACCAGGTGCGGTGATATTCCGGGGCGACGATGACATCGTGGCACAGCGGCCACAGAGTGGCGTTGGAGAAGCCCTCGTAGTAGTTGTGGATGTCCTCGGTGCCCAGCCGCACGGGCACCAGGTGCATATCGTCCAAGTCGAAGGGGTCGAATAGTTCGTCGGCGGTGCCCGCCCAGCCGATCCAGGCGCCCTCGCGGGCCCGCATCACGGGCATCACCGCGGTGACCAGGCCGCCGGGGGAGGTGCGCCAGACGGGACCGTCTGCGGGATCGGCATCCGCCGATGTGTCGCGGTCGACCGGGAGCCGGTTGGCCACGACCACGAAGTCGGCGCCCTGGGTGGGCGGGTCGACGCGATGTGGCTCGGTGGTGTAGCTGTCTGTGGGACGGACCATGTGTGCACCTTTCGTCTGTGACCATTATCTCCTGTCGGCGCCCGGAAGTCCCGCGCCGGTCGCAGCCCGGCGGGCCGGGTCTAAGAGTCGTGTCAGACTTCGCCGGTAGCGTATGTGGAATGGTACTGACAGAAATCGGCGGATACCGCCTGGAGCGCGAATTGGGCTCCGGTGGCATGGGCGTGGTGTACCTGGGCTACGACCGGGCCGGGCAGCCGGTGGCGATCAAGGTGCTGCACCCCTATATCGCCGGAGACGTGGCCGCCAGGGCACGTCTGGCCCGCGAGGTGCGCACCCTGCGCCGCATCCGTCATCCCCGTATCGCCGAGGTCTACTATGCCGAACTAGACGCGGAACGGCCCTTCATCGTCACCCAGTACGTCGCCGGCCCGACGCTGTCGGCCGATGTGCGGTCCCACGGACCCTTCGACGAGGCGGAACTCGTCCACTTCGGCCATGCCCTGCTCGACGCCCTGGAGGCCGTGCACGCGGCCGGGGTCGTCCACCGCGACCTCAAACCCGCCAATGTCATGATCGCAGACGGCGAACCGATGGTCATCGATTTCGGCATCGCCCAGGCCGCCGACGACGTCCAGGTCACGGCGACGGGCCTGGTGATGGGCACACCCGGCTATCTCAGTCCGGAACTGGCAGACGGGCACACGGCCACCCCCGCGACGGACTGGTGGGGCTGGGGTGCCACCGTGGCCTTCGCCGCGAGTGGTCGCAATCCCTTCGGATCCGGACCCTTGGAAGCCGTACTGGGGAGAGTGGCGATGGGCCGTGCCCAGCTCGACGGCGTGCCCGCGCGCTTCGTGCCGCTGCTCACCGCATGCCTCGACCCGGATCCGGCCGCCCGCCCGGCCGCCGCCCAGATTCTTTCCGCACTGGTCGACATCGAGGCCGGGCAGATGCCGGTCCTCCCGGTCGCCGCGGATGCGCCCACCACTGTGCTGCCCGGGTCCGGGGCCGGATCCGGGGTGCCGGGGAACACGGCCGCGACCCGTGTCGTCCCCGCCGCCACCCGGGTGATGCCGGCCGAACCGCCCACCCGGGTCGCACAGGCGCCGGTCGGGCCCGCGTACCATCCGACCGGCCATGCCGAGCCCGTAGCCCGTGCCGAACCCGGGGGACCCGTCGAACCCGGACGATGGGGCGCGCCGGCACCCGGGATCGAGCCCTACCGGACGGTTCCGGTGTCCGATCCGAGCCGGCCCTGGCCGGGGGAGTCCGAGCCGTATCGCCGGGGCGAACCCTATGGCGCCGGGCAGCAGTACCGGCCGCAACCGCGCCCCTCCAGGGCCAGCGGGGGCTGGATGGTCTTCGCCCTGGCCGTGCTGGCCGTGTGCCTGAGCGCCACGGCGCCCGTCATCGTGCTGCTGGCCGCCTACGCCTGGCAGCTGCTGGCCCGGCCCGCCGCCGGAGTGGTGGCCCGCCGGATCAGGCGCGCATCCTTCTACGGCCCCCCGGGGCGCACCGGGATCGGCGACTTCGTAGGGGTGCCGGGCGGGTTCGTCGTCGCGGTTCTCACCTCGGCGCTCAGTATGATCCTGCCCGTCCTGGCCGCCGGCGCGGTGACCGTACTGGTGAGCTTGGGAATAGTCGACTGGCTGCCCGGCGGCACGGGGGAACACGCAGCACTGCTGGCCGGTGGGGTGACCGGCGGGGTGGTGCTCTGGTTGGGACCCGGTGGCAGGAATCTGCGCAGCGGATCCGCGGGCCTGGCGCGCGGGATAACCGCCGGCAACCCCTGGGCACAGGGGATCGTCACGGTGGTGCTGCTGGTGCTCGCGCTGGTCGCCGCGGTCACCGGGCTCAGCGATGAGACCGTGTACTGGTGGCCCCTGACCGTGGATCCGCTGGAATGGGCGAATCTGGCACAGGGCGGCTTGCGGTAGAGGCACGGGCCACAAAATGATTGCAGGTTCAACAAGTATGAGTATTCGCTGATCCTCGGGCCCACCCGGCCCCCGTATGATGGTGCGCGGACGGTTCCGGCCGTCCACCGATCAAACAACCACTCATCGTGAGGGACAATGGCAAAGAACTCCTCGGCCGACGATCGTCGCAAGGCCGCGCGTGAAAAGGCACGGCAGATCGCCGCGGCCCAGGCGAAGCGGGACAAGACCGCGAAGACACTCCTGTACTCCGGCTTCGCCGTGGTCATCGTCGCGGTGATCGTCGTCGTCACAGTCCTGGTCGTGCGCTCGAACGCCCCGGTCGACTCGCCCAAGGCGATGGCCGGCGGAATGATCGCGGTCGCCCCCGACGGCAAGGACACCTTCAAGGCCGTCGCCCCCAAGGATGCCGACGGCAAGGACGTGCCGGAGGGTCTGACCCCGTTCAAGGACAGTGGCATTCCGGATTCGGCGCCCACGGTCAAGGTCTTCATGGACTTCCAGTGCCCGGCCTGCAACAGCTTCGAGCAGACCAATGGCGCCAACCTCATCAAGTGGGCCGGCGAGAAGAAGATCGCGCTGGAGTACTACCCGCTGGGCCTGCTGGACGACCAGTCGCTGGGCAATAAGTACTCGACCCGCGCCACCAACGCCGCCTACTGCGCCGTGGACTCCGGTCAGGGCGGGAAGTTCCCTGAAATGGCCCAGGCGCTGTTCGCCGAACAGCCGGAGGAGCAGAGCAACGGCAAGACCGATGATGAGCTGAAGGCCATGGTCAAGAAGGGCGGCATCGACTTGGACGCCAAGCTGGCCACGGACCCGGAGAAGACCGTCTCCCAGTGCATCACCGACCAGACCTTCGGCAAGTACGTCGGCAAGGCCACGCAGGACGCCCTGAACGATGGGCTGACGCAGACCCCGCGGATCCAGGTCAACGGCAATGACATCAGCGACTGGTCCGACCCCTCGAAGTTCGCCGAGGCCGTGGCCCGCGGCTGAACCACCCCGGTCGTGCGGGCACTGGGCGGGTCGGGCCGAATGGCGTCCGGCCCACCCGGTGCTCTATGATCGTTTAGTCGGTGCGCTTCCGGTTATCCGGCAGCGCCCCGCCTCCATAGCTCAGTTGGCCAGAGCACCTGTCTTGTAAACAGGGGGTCGTCGGTTCGAATCCGACTGGGGGCTCCACCTCGCACCTGTGCACACAGTGGCAGAGTGCGCACCCGCGCAGACATGGGGCGGCCTTTCCCGTAGGGTGGATATACGACAGTCCGCCCAATGCAAAGGAGCCGGTCATGGACCCGTTAGCCCTACTCATCGTCATCCTGGTCGTCATCGTCGTCGTCGTGGTGGTGCTGGCGATCCTGTTGTTCAGCGGCCTGCGCACCAGTATCTTCTTCACGGTGCACACGCAGGAGAATGTCATCGTCGAGCGCTTCGGCAAGTTCCAGAAAGTCGCCAAACCGGGCCTGAACACCAAGATGCCCTTCGTCGAGACGACCACCCGGCCCATCTCCCTGCGGGTCCAGCAGCTGGAGGTCAACATCGAGACGAAGACGAAGGACAATGTCTTCGTCATGGTCCCGGTGGCCGTGCAGTACGTCGTGGCGGAGGAGAGCGTCGTCGACGCCTACTACCGCCTGGCCAACCCGGAGGAACAGATCCGCTCCTATGTCTTCGACACCGTGCGCTCCTCGTTGTCGACGCTGACCCTGGACACCGCATTCGAATCGAAGGACGATATCGCCACCAGCGTCGAACACCGGCTCTCGGAGTCGATGGCCCGCTACGGTTTCCGGATCGTGAACACCCTGGTCACCGACATCTCGCCGGACTCGCGGGTGCGCGATTCGATGAACTCGATCAACGCCGCTCAGCGCGACCGCGTGGCCGCCCAGGCCCTGGCGGAGGCCGATAAAATCAAGCGGGTGACACAGGCCGAGGCCGAGGCGGAATCCAAGCGGCTGCAGGGCGAGGGCGTGGCGGCCCAGCGCAAGGCGATCGCCATGGGCATCGCCGAGCAGTACGAAATGCTCAAGCAGGTGGGTATCGAGGACACCGCCGAACAGCTGTTGCTGATGACCCAGTACTTCGACACGATGCAGGACGTGGCCCGCAATGGGAAGTCGAATGTGCTGTTGCTGCCGTCGAACCCGGGTTCGTTGGGCGAACTGAACAAGGAGATCCGCAACACCCTGCTCACGGCCCAGGCCGCACGCGAATCCTGAGGTGATGGGGCCCCGGAGGGCGAATCCCATCACATCCGGGGACTTGCAGCTGACAGTCAGTCGGCGCACATGGTATTCCTGAGGAATGATTCTCGACCGTTTCTTCGCGATCACCAAGCGCGGATCGACCGTCGGCCAGGAACTCCGGGGTGGTCTGGCGACCTTCCTGGCGATGGCCTATATCGTCGTTCTCAACCCCATCATCATCGGCACAGCCCAGGATTCCACCGGCGCCTACTTAGGCGGTGGGAGTGAGCCGAACACCGTAGCGGTCGCCGCCGCGACATCCCTGGTGTCCGGGGTGCTGACCATCCTCATGGGGCTGCTGGGGAACTTCCCGATGGCGGTCTCGTCCTCGCTGGGGATGAGCGCCTTCATCACCTACGGGGTCGTCACGATCCCCGGGATGACCTGGGCCGATGCCATGGGCCTGGTGGTCATCGAGGGCGTCATCCTGCTCATCCTGGTCCTCACGGGGTTCCGCAAGGCGATCTTCGACGCCGTTCCCGCACAGCTGAAGACCGCGATCAGTGTGGGTATCGGTTTGTTCATCGCGCTCATCGGGATGATCAACGCGGGCTTCATCCACAAGGGCAGCGGAAACGGCCTGGAGCTGGGACAGGGCGGCTTCCTGTCCGGCTGGCCCATCCTGGTCTTCGTCCTCGCACTGCTGGCACTGTTCGTCATGTGGGCCGCCAAGGTCCGCGGTGCGATCCTGTACTCGATCCTCGGCGCCACCGTGCTGGCCATCGTGCTCCAGGCGGTCTTCTCCATCGGGCCCAAGACCGGCGACGACGGTGAAATCGCCAACCCGACCGGATGGGGCCTGACCGTTCCGGCACTGAACCAGAACTGGTTCAGCCTGCCCGACCTGTCCGTCCTGGGGCGGTTCAACCTGCTGGGGTCCTTCGACCACGTGGGTGTTGTGGTGACGATCCTGACCGTGTTCACCCTGCTGCTGACGAACTTCTTCGACCTGTTGGGCACCATGGTGGGCGTGGCCAAGACCGGGAAGATCTACGATGAAGTCGGTGAGATCCCACGCACGAAGCGGATCCTCGTGGCCGATGCGCTCGGCGCGATCGGCGGCGGGCTGGGCGGGACCAGCGCGAACTCCGCCTTCGTGGAGTCGACGGTGGGTGCCGGCGAGGGCGCCCGCACGGGCCTTGCCAATATCATCACAGGCGGCCTGCTGCTGGTGACGATCGTGCTGGCCCCGCTGGCCGGCATCATCCCCTCCGAGGCCGCGGCCCCTACCCTGGTGCTCGTCGGCTTCCTCATGATGCAGCAGGTCACCGACATCGACTGGACCGACGTGGAGATCGCGATCCCCGCGTTCATGACGATCGTGCTCATGCCCTTCAGCTACTCGATCACGAACGGGATCGGGGCGGGCTTCATCAGCTACTCGGTCATCAAACTCCTGCGCGGGCACGGGCGCGAAGTCCACCCGCTGATGTACGTCACCGCCGCGATCTTCGTCGTCTACTTCGTCTCCGGTCCGCTGGAGGCCGTTCTGTCCTGAGCCCGGGGCCGGTCCTGGCAGGGGAAACACCCCGGCCATGCAGGCGCCACCCCGACTGACTCGTTATCGTAGTGCTGGGCGGGACCTCGCTCCCGTCCGGCAGAAGGTCCGTCCGCGGCCGTTCATCTACCAAGGAGTTCACATGTACAACCCGGTTCCGGTTCCTTCCCGCACACCCGTCCTGCTCACCGGCGCGACAGTCCTGCCGATCGCCGACCGCGCCGGCCGGCCTGTCGAGGCGCTGGCAACCGGCGATGTGCTGCTCGTCGACGGCCGCATCGCCGCTTACGGCCCGGTCGGTACCCTGAGCGCACCGGAGGGCACTCAGACGATCGACGCCACCGGCAAGTACGTGACGCCCGGCCTGTTCGAGGCCCACGGGCACATCGGCATCGACGAGGACGGAGTGCCCGACGCCGGTGACGACACCAACGAATCGATGACCCCGGACGGTTCCGGACTGCGCGCGCTCGATGGGATCAACCCCGATGACATCGGCTTCAAGGACGCCCTGCGCGGCGGGGTGACCGCAGCTCTGATCAAGCCGGGTTCGGCCAATCCGATCGGAGGGCGCTCCGCGGCGGTCAAGGTCTGGGGCCGGATCGTCGACGAGATGCTCATCAGCCAGGACCTGTCGGTGAAGTCGGCGCTGGGGGAGAACCCCAAGCGCTTCTTCGGCAACCAGGGTAAGGAACCCTCGAAGCGCACGGGCGTGGCGCGCGAACTGCGCAGGGCGTTCACCGCCGCTCAGGACTACAGGGCCGCAAAGGAGTACGCAGAGGCCGAGGGCAAGCCCTTCACCCGGGACCTGGGCAAGGAAACGCTGGTCCAGGTACTCGACGGCGAACTCGCCTGGGACCAGCACTGCCACCGTGCCGACGACATCGCCACCGCCATCCGGCTGTCCAAGGAATTCGGCTACCGGGTCGTGATCAACCATGCCACGGAGGGCCACCGGATCGCCGACTTCCTGGCCGCCGAGGGCGTCGACTGCATCGTGGGGCCGCTGATGACCAGCCGGTCGAAGGTCGAACTGCGCAATCGGACGCTGTCGACGCCGGCCGCGCTCGCGGCCGCCGGCGTGCGGATCGCGCTGACCACCGACCACCCGGTGATCCCCATCAACTTCCTCATCCACGAGGCGTCCCTGGCGGTCAAGGAGGGACTGCCACGCGACACGGCGCTGCAGGCGCTGACCATCAACCCGGCGCTGATGTTCGGCCTGGAGGGCCGACTGGGTTCCCTGGCACCTGACACCGATGCCGATGTCGTCGTCTGGTCGGGCGATCCGCTGGACGTGCTCTCGCGCGTCGAACGGGTCTTCATCGACGGCCGGCAGGTCTACACGCACAACGACGCCACCGGCGCCGCCGATGTCGCAGATCCCTACGGTCCCACCCTCGTGAACGTGCCGTGACCGACCGGCCGCAGTCAGAAGCCGGTGAGACGGCGGCCGAGCGGGAAGCAGAGCGTCAGGCCAGGGCAGAGCGGGCGCGCAGCAGGAAGCGCGTTCAGCAGCTGCTGCGCGGCTCGGCCCAGGCCCATGCTGCCCCGCAGACCGCCGGTGGCAAACGCCGTGCCGCCGAGCGGATAGCCCGCCGGGCGGTGGACCGGATCGTCACCGATCCGGACCCCACCACCCAGCCGATCCCGCTGGTGGCCCGGCTCAAGGGGACCGCCTATCAGGCTCCGGTGCAGCCACAGGCGAAGAACGAGGACGAGGCCAGGATGATCCTGGACTTCGCCGTCGACACCGGCCGGATGCTGTTGCGCGCGGGTGCGGGCTCCAAGGACGTGGAGATCGCGGTCATCGCGGTGTGCACCGCGCTGGGCCTGCCCAATGTCGAGATCGACCTGACCTCGGGGGCGCTGACGGTCCACTACGCGGACCCGGAGGGCCGACTGCTGACCGTTGTGCGGGTGACCCGCGACGAGTCCCTGCACTATGCGAAGATCTCCTCCCTACACGCCCTGATCGCCGATATCGTCGATGGCAAGGTCGACTTCGATACGGCGCGCTCCCGCCTCGATGCCATCCGGCGGCAGCCGCGGCCGTATCCGGAATGGTTCATCACCGGTGCCTGGGCGGCCCTGGTCGGGGCGTTCACCATCCTGGTGGGTGGCGGACCGATCTCGATGACCCTGGGCTTCATCATGGCCATCGTGTTCGACGGGGTGGGCAAGCTGTTGGGCCGGACCGGTGTGCCCGGCTTCTTCATCACCGCGGGGCAGTCCCTGTTGGCGACCCTGGTCGCGACGGTCGCCTGGAACTTCGGTCTGGTCTCCAGCCCGCAGTATCTGGTGGCGGCGGGCATCGTCCTGCTGCTGCCCACTCAGAGCCTGCTGGCGGCCGTCGAGGACGCCCTGACGAGTTTCCCGCTGACCGCTGCGGGCAAGTTCGTGGGCGTGTTCATGACCTTCGCGGGAATCGTCTCGGGGATCGCCGCAGGGCTGTCCCTGGCCGCTGCCATGAACCTGCGCGATATCGACGTGCTCATCGACTCGAGTGCGCTCACGGGGCTGGGCACGGTGCTGGCCTCTTTGGCGGCCTCGGGGGTCGTCGCGGCAGCCGGAGCGGTGGGCATGCAGGCCTCCAAGCGGGTGATCCTGCCCGCCGCGGCCATCGGCATGGTCGGATTCCTGTGCAATTGGGGTCTGGGCGGCCTGGGCATCACCGGCGTGGCGAACTCGTTCATCAGCTCGCTGGTCGTCGGTGTGTTGGCCTATCCCGTGGCGATCTGGAGGCGCACCGCTTCGATCGTCTACCTGATCCCCGCGCTCTACCCGCTGCTGGCCGGCCTGTCGATCTTCTCTGCCGCCTACAACATGGTCGGCAGCGATTCGGTCACGGTCGCCTCGGGGTTGTCGGCGCTGTTCCTGGCAGTCGCCACGAATGCGGCACTGGCGGTGGGCGCCGTGCTCGGCGGCTTCATCTGCGCACCGCTGCAGAGTCATCTGCGCAAGCGGATCACCGAATACCGGCAGCAGGCAGCGGAACCGGCCACCTCGGCCTGAACGGCGCATGCGGGCCCGCAGCGGCGTCCGGCACGGGCCTCAGCCCCTGTCCACCCGCCAGTCGATCGGCGCGCTGCCCTGCTGCTCCAGCAGTCCGTTCGCCCGGCTGAAGGGCCGAGAGCCGAAGAACCCGCGGGAGGCCGACAGCGGCGAGGGATGGGGCGAGGTGATGGTCGGGACGCCCGGTAGCTGCGGGGCCAGGGACTGTGCATCGCGTCCCCACAGGATCGCCACGAGTGGGCCCCCGCGCTCCACCAGCGCGGCGATCGCCGCATCGGTGATCGCCTCCCAGCCACGGCCCCGATGAGACGCGGGCTTACCGGGGCGCACGGTCAGGCACCTGTTGAGCAGCATGACGCCCTGCTCGCTCCAGGCGGACAGATCGCCGTGTGCGGCCGGGGCGATACCCAGATCGTCGTTCAGCTCCCGGTAGATGTTGTTCAGCGACCGGGGGATCGGCCTGACGTGTGGATCGACCGCGAAGGACAGGCCTATCGGATGGCCCGGGGTCGGATAGGGGTCCTGCCCGACGATGAGCACGCGGACGTCCGCCAGAGGAGCGCGGAAGGCGCGGAACACGTTCGCTCCCGCCGGCAGATAGCCCCGGCCGGCGGCGTTCTCGGCGCGCAGGAAGTCGCCCATCGCATGGATCCGCTCGGCGACCGGGGCCAGTGCACGGGCCCAATCGGGGGCCATGATGTTGTCCAAGGGGGCATCGTCCATACGCCCAGCCTACTGGCCGTGTGCACAGGCCGTGTGCGCCGGTGCCGTGTCGTGGACGGGCCCGCGGCGTGGCGCGGGCCACTGTGATCCGGCTAGTCTGAGAGGTGGGTCCCATCCCCGGCCCCGCCGGGTCCGGACGGGCCCGCTCACAGAACATCCGGGCGCACGGGCGCCCGCTGAGAGGAGACGAGTCATGGCCGACTTCCCGGTCAAGCAGGACTGGCAGATGTACATCGGCGGCGAATGGGTCGACGCGGTCGACGGCACCCGGGCCGATGTCATCACCCCGATCGATCGCACCGTCGTCATCGCGACGGTCCCCGAAGGCAAGGATGCCGACGCGGACCGGGCGGTCAAAGCGGCCAGGGCGGCATTCCCCGCCTGGTCCGCCCTGCATTTCAAGGAACGCCAGAAGCTGTTGGTGCGCGCCGCCGACGCGCTCGAGGCGCACGCCGAGGAGCTGGCACAGCTGACCTCGGTCGACACCGGCAACGCACTGCGCACCCAGGCGCGCCCGGAGACCACCATCCTGGTCGACCTGTTCCGCTATATGGGAGGTGTCGCGGGCGAGGTCAAGGGCGATGTGCTGCCCACGGCGCCGGACCAGCTGCACTTCACCCGCCGGGTGCCCCTGGGCGTCGTCGCGGGCATCCTGCCGTGGAATTCGCCGCTGATGATCGCGGCCTTCAAGACCCCGGCCGCCCTGGCGGCGGGCAATACGCTCGTCCTCAAATGCGCCGAGGACGCACCTCTGACGATCCTCAAGATGGCCAGGATCATCGGCGACATCTTCCCCGCCGGCGTGCTCAACGTCGTCACGGGCAAGGGCTCCGTGATCGGCGAGGCCCTGACCACCCACCCGGACGTCGACAAGGTCTCGTTCACCGGTTCGACCCGCGTGGGCAAGCACGTGGCGGAAGTCGCCGGCGCCCGGCTGGCGCACTCCTCGATGGAGCTCGGCGGCAAGAGCCCGAATATCGTGTTCCCCGATTCGAACGACGACTACACGCTGTCCCAGGTGCTGTTGTCCACCCGCTTCGCCCGCCAGGGACAGTCCTGCACCATGGGCTCGCGGCTGTTCCTGCACGAGGACATCTACGATGACTTCCTGGCCAAGCTGGTCGCCGAGGTCGCGCAGATGAAGGTCGGCGATCCGCGGGAGGAGTCCACGGACATCGGCTGCGTGATCAACCAGAAGCAGTTCGACCAGATCACGAACTACATCGAGATCGGCAAGTCGATGCCCGGCGTCGACATCGCCTATGATGGCGAGGCCGACATGGAGGTCGGCGAACCCGGCTTCTACCATGCGCCGGTCATCTTCTCCAAGGCCAAGAACGACTGGCAGACCAGCCGCGAGGAGATCTTCGGCCCGGTCCTGTCGGTCATCCCCTTCTCCACGGAGGAGGAGGTCGTGGCGATGGCCAACGACTCCGATTACGGCTTGGCGGCCTATGTGTTCACCCACGATGTGGACCGCGCCCTGCGTGTGGCGGATGCGATCGAGTCCGGCTGGGTGCAGGTCAACCAGGGTGGCCCGCAGATCGTCGGTCAGTCCTACGGCGGGATGAAGACCTCGGGCTTCGGCCGCGAGGCATCCCTGGAGGGCATGTTGGAGGGCTTCACACAGATCAAGCAGATCAACGTCCACATCGCACCCCGGGACTGAGCGTAGGGAGTTCGAGCCCCGTCGTTACTGGCAACAGCTGGTAGCGGCGGGGCTCTTTCGTTCCTGATGCCACCCAGCGCATCTGCTACCACCGAAACAGACGAGCGCTACTCAACAAACATCGGAAACCAGTTTCGAATAAACCCTTCCCTTCATGAGTGACTCGCGCTACACTTGAGGTAGGTCAGGAAACCCGAATCGGACAGCAAAGTCCCGTCAGGTTTTACGGCTCGTCTTCCCCGACACAGTCACAACACGCGTGCGCTGAATACTCAGTGCGGCTTATGACAGCAACGTCCGGACCCGGGTCCGGTACAGGAGGAGGGGAGAGAACATGACCATCGATTCCACCCTCCCACGCGCTGGCTCCCCCGATCCGGATGAACCCGTAGGCTCGTCCGGAAACCGTCAGGGCCTGTCGGGAGGTGGTCCGGCTCAGGAACAGGACTCGGTCGATGGTACCGGGGTGTTCGCCCGTCCGGCTGACCCCTTTTTGACTTCTGAAGATTGGGAGCGTCTACAGGAGATCGCTCCGGAACTCGCTGTTGCGGCTGAGGCCCTCACTGGTCTGGGTGCCGGTGTGGGCACGGATCCCAGCCTTGACGCTTCCGACCTGCTCCTGGTGCTCAAGGGAATCGAACACCTCACCCGCGTGACCACCTCGACCGAGGCTGCTGTTCTGGCGCGGGCCGAACACGAGGTGCCCACTGTTGATTATGGTGCGAAGACTCTTCCTGCCCTGTTGACTCGCCTATTGAGGATTGATGGGGCGACCGCGAGGCGGCGGGTGCGGTTCGCACGCGCGATCGGTGCCGGCCGGTCTCTAACGGGTGCCCGCCTGGAACCGGCCTACCCCCATGTTGCCCTCGCCCTGGCGGACGGGGGTGTGTCGGTGGATCAGGCGCAGGCGGTAATCCGGGAGATCGAGAAAATCCCCCGCCAGGTCCGGCACGTCCACCACGCCACGGCCGAGAGACTACTCGTGGACACGGTGCCGAGTGTTGATGTGGACCAGATTCGTGTCCTGGGTACGCGGATTCGAGCCTACCTGGATCCCGATGGACGCTTCGCCGAGGTTCCACCGTTGGTTGATGAGTATCACGTGACCGTGACTCCGCGGAGGAATGGTGCGTGGAATCTGACGGGTCTATTGGATCCGGTGACGGGTGGGAAATTGCATGGGCTCTTGACGAATCGGCAGGAACCCGGAGCGCCGGTGGAGGACGCGACGGGAGCGGGTGCGGGCACGGTTACTGAGGTCGGTGGACTGGATGCGGTTCTTGCCGACACGGTTTGGGGAGAGGGCGCGGGGGTGCCCGGTGGCGGAGCTGAACCCGGGGCTGGGCTCGATGAACCCGGCTGTGACCTGCCGGCTAGCGCGGTGACGGTTGATGGCCGGCCCACGACGCGGGCGGATCATCCGTTTGGGTATCGGGAGCGGCCCGATGGGGCCAGGCGGCATGACATGTTCGCGACCTTGATTGATCGGGCTGCGGGTTCGGGTCCGCAGGGTGCGGGGATGGCTCTGGTGGTTACGGCGACTGCTGAAGAGTATGCGCAGGGGAAGGCGGAGGTGGAGTCCACTGCCGGTCCCATCCAGATCAAAGATCTGGAGTCACTGTCTCCGTGCGCGCTCGTGTATTTCCAGGCCAACCAGCCGGGTGCCCGGGAAGTCACGGTTCGGAGTGCTAGTCGGTTTGCTACGCGGCGGCAGGTTGAGTTGATTGCTGCTCGTGATCGGGGGTGTACGTTCCCGGGGTGTGATATGCCGGTGGGGTGGTGTGATGCCCACCATATGATCCCCTGGTCCACTGGTGGACCCACGACGGTGGCGAACCTGACGTTGGCGTGCCGGTTCCACCATACGTGGCATGACCAGCATGGGTGGAGGGCCGAGTTGATTGGTGGTTTGCCGGCGTGGATTCCACCCCGGCATATAGATATCGAACAGCGACCCCTATTCCATTCCCGGTTCACGGCTGCCCTGACCGATATCAGTGCCGCACGGAATGCGGAGGGTCTACCGCCGGTGTGGGTGCCTGCGGATTTCTCCCCACCTGACTGGAATGCAGCAGCAGATCCACCCGATCCACCCGATCCGTCGGGAGCATCGGATTCACTGGGCTTGCCTGGTTCGTCCGGGGCACCGGGTTCTGGCACGCCGTGGGGCACTCACGGGTCCTACACTGCCTCAGACAAGGACACGGACAACACCGACGTCCCACCCTTCTGAACTGGGTAAGCAGGCTGTCTCAAACGGGCAGCTCGCAGAAATCAACCTGGAATAGACAGCACAGGGGTTGCCCGTCAGCTCCGTGGTCTCTTTATTTCATGACTAGTGATTTCACGACTAGTGCAGGTTACCCCGACTTCTTCTCCAACCTTCCCCTGGCTGTGGGTACTTTCCCTGATCGTTGGCTGATGGACATTCCCAGAACCGTGTGGTTGAGGGGCGGGCAGCCTCGGGCCGGTTAAACTATCGGGGACGAAGGAGGAAGGTGTGATGGTCGAAGCCGAGAACACTCAAGCCGAGAGCACCCACGGCGCGGCAGCGTGCAGTGGGCTGACGGACTTCGAAGCCGCGGTGCTCGAGTTCGAAGCGCAGTGGCCCGTGTACTCCGGAGCTAAGGACAGGGCCATCCGGGAAAGTTTCGACCTGGGTGCGGCCGACTACTTCCAAGCCCTGGGCGCACTGCTCGACGACCCCCGCGCCTACATCGCAGATCCCATTCTGATCAAACGGCTGCGCCGGATCCGTGACACCCGACAGCACGGCCGTGCCGCCCACCGAATCGCAAAGTAGGAACATGACGCATCAGTATCCCGAGGACGAGTTCGACAACCTGCAACCGGTGTCGAAGAAGGGTGCGCACCGCCGCCCCGCAGGCCCCCTGAGCCAGGGCGCGGCGATCACCCTGGTGACCGTCCTGGCCATCGTCGCCCTCCTGCTGGTCGGCGGGACGATCAACATCATCAAGCGCTCCGCCGGTGATCCGGAGACGGTCGCGGAACAGGGCGCCGCCGCCGATGCGACCCAGGGCGATGACGGCAAGGACGGCGACGGTAAGGACGAGAAGTCACAGGGGGGATCGGCATCGAGCGCGCCGACCTCCGGTGAGTCGTCCGAACCCACGGCGACCGGGGACTCGGACGTCGACAAGTCGGATATCGAGGTCGGGGTGTTCAATGCCTCGGGCAAGACCGGGGCTGCCGCCAAGCTCAAGTCGACCCTGGAGAACCGGGGGTGGACGGTCACCTCGACGGGCAACCAGTCCTCGGCGTCGAAGAGCACAACCGTGTACTACAAGGAGTCCTCGAACGAGGAGGCCGCGCAGACCCTGGCCGAGGAGATCGGCGCCACGGAGACCAAACAGTCGACCCGTTTCAGCACTGATCTGGCAGTTCTTCTCTGTACCGATCTGGCTGAGTGACAGGGCGGCTCCCACACGATTTCGCAACAATCCGGCAGTCTCATTGCAGCTTTGTCATAAAAGCCGCCACCGACGGGTAATGGCCCTACGGGTGAACTATGGTGGACACCGTCGTGCGGCCGATCCTGACCGTGCGGCTTGTATCAGAGCAATAATGGAGTCATCATGACGCAAGGCACAGTCAAGTGGTTCAACGCCGAAAAGGGCTACGGTTTCATCACCGTCAACGGCGCTGACGACGACGTTTTCGTCCACCACACCCAGATCCAGATGGACGGATACCGGTCGCTTGCCGAGGGCCAGGCCGTTGAGTTCGAGATCGGTGAGGGCAGCAAGGGTCCGCAGGCGGAGAACGTCACGCCGCTGTGATCGACGGTCGATCACCGGACTTTCGGTCCCGCTGAACCGTGTGGGGCGGAACATCCTGGGGATGTTCCGCCCCACTGGTCATTCACGCTTTCATCCCGCGGCGAAATCGAGCGCGTTCCGCGGCCAGGATTTTGCACTCTCCCGGTGAGAGTGCTAAATCTATAGGTGGTGAAAGCCATCATCGTGGGTAGTGGCTGCGGGTGTCTGTGGAAGGGAAACAGGCATTCAGTAGTCGGCCGTCGCGGGCGCCGGCGATGAGGGTTCAACAATCCACCCCGTACAGGGAGGACGCTAGCCACCATGGCAAAGCTCATTGCATTCGACGAAGAAGCGCGTCGTGGCCTCGAAACCGGTCTGAACACCTTGGCTGACGCAGTCAAGGTCACGCTCGGACCGCGCGGCCGCAACGTCGTGCTGGAAAAGAAGTGGGGCGCACCGACCATCACCAACGATGGTGTGTCCATCGCCAAGGAGATCGAGCTCGAGGATCCGTACGAGAAGATCGGCGCGGAACTCGTCAAGGAAGTCGCCAAGAAGACCGACGACGTCGCAGGTGACGGCACCACGACCGCCACCGTCCTGGCCCAGGCGCTGGTCCGCGAGGGCCTGCGCAACGTCGCAGCCGGAGCCGATCCGGTCGGCCTGCGCCGGGGCATCGAGAAGGCTGTCGCGGCCGTGACCGCGACCCTGCTCGACTCCGCCAAGGAAATCGAGACCAAGGAACAGATCGCAGCCACCGCGGGCATCTCCGCCGGCGATCCGGCGATCGGTGAGCTGATCGCCGAGGCGATCGACAAGGTCGGCAAGGAAGGCGTCGTCACCGTCGAGGAGTCGAACACCTTCGGCCTGGAGCTGGAGCTCACCGAGGGCATGCGCTTCGACAAGGGCTACATCTCCGGTTACTTCGTCACCGATACGGAACGCCAGGAGACCGTTCTGGAGGATCCCTACATCCTGATCGCCAACTCGAAGATCAGCAATGTGAAGGACCTGCTGCCCGTCCTGGAGAAGGTCCAGCAGTCGGGCAAGCCGCTGCTGATCATCGCCGAAGACGTCGAGGGCGAAGCCCTGGCGGTTCTGGTGGTCAACAAGATCCGTGGCACCTTCAAGTCCGTGGCCGTCAAGGCACCGGGCTTCGGTGACCGCCGCAAGGCGCAGCTGGCCGATATCGCCATCCTCACCGGTGGCCAGGTCATCGCCGAAGAGGTGGGCCTGAAGCTCGAGAACGCCACCGTGGATCTGCTGGGCACCGCCCGCAAGGTCGTCATCACGAAGGACGAGACGACGATCGTCGAAGGTGCCGGCGACTCCGAGGAGATCGCGGGCCGCGTGGCCCAGATCCGTGCGGAGATCGAGAACACCGACTCCGACTACGACCGTGAGAAGCTCCAGGAGCGCCTGGCCAAGCTGGCCGGCGGCGTGGCCGTCATCAAGGCCGGTGCCGCCACCGAGGTCGAGCTCAACGAGCGCAAGCACCGCATCGAGGACGCGGTGCGCAATGCGAAGGCGGCTGTGGAAGAGGGCATCGTCGCCGGCGGCGGCGTTGCCCTGATCCAGGCGGGCGCCTCGGCGTTCGACACGCTCGAACTGACCGGCGACGAGGCCACCGGTGCTGCGATCGTCAAGGTCGCCATTGAGGCCCCGCTCAAGCAGATCGCGACGAATGCGGGCCTGGAGCCCGGCGTCGTGGCCGAAAAGGTCCGCACGCTGCCCATCGGACACGGCCTCAACGCCGCGACCGGCGAGTACGTGGATCTGCTGGGAGCCGGCATCAACGACCCGGTCAAGGTCACCCGTTCCGCGCTGGAGAACGCGGCATCGATCGCAGGCCTGTTCCTGACGACCGAGGCCGTCGTGGCCGATAAGCCGGAACCCGCGGCCCCCGCCGCGGATCCGACAGGCGGCATGGGCGGCATGGACTTCTGAGTCCGATCCACCCAGTACCGACAACCGGCGGCGCACCCCGATCACAGGGTGCGCCGCCGGTTGTCTTCCAGGGCTCTACCCGGTCCGGGGACAGCAGGGTTTCAGTGCGCGCACAGACTCCCACTCCATAATTGAAGGCGTCGGATCAATCAGCTTGTATCGGGAGTAGTATCCATGGGGTTTGTCTTTCTCCTCATCCTCGCCATCATCGGCGTGGGGTTCTTCTGGTCGTCGCACAAGGAGAAGCAGCGCCGGGTGGCCCAGCAGGCCGAAGAACTCGACATGGTCAGGCGGACCGCTGAAGAGGATGTCACCCAGTTCGGCGAACTAGTCGCAGATCTTGACATCGTCACCGCGGGCGTCCAACTGGACGAAGGTGGCAGGCAGGACTACAAGCGGGCTCTGGAAGCCTACGACACCGCCAAGAACACTCTGGAGGCGGTACAACGGCCCGAGGACATCGCGCATGTGACGCAGGCGCTGGAGGACGGCCGCTACGCCGCCAGCTGCGTGCGCGCCAGGGTCGAGGGCAGGCCACTGCCAGTGCGTCGCCCACCCTGTTTCTTCAACCCCCAGCACGGCCCAAGCGTCGAAGACGTCGACTGGGCTCCGGCGGGTGGGCGGTTGCGTCCCGTGCCGGTATGCGCGGCCGATGCCGAACGCCTGGCAGTGGGCGCCGAACCCGCCGTGCGCAAGGTACCGGGGGCGGATGGCTATTCCCGGCGCGCCTACTGGGAGGCGGGCCCCGCCTACGCCCAGTACAACCGCGGCTACTTCAACGGCTATGCCGGTTCGGGCATGCTGCCAGGGGTACTGATGGGCGCGATGCTCATGGGCGGTATGGGACACGCCTTCGGCCCGATGGGCTGGGACCAGCAGGAGATGATGGCCGACGGTGACTTCGGTCAGGACATCACCGGCGGAGCCGATATGGGCGGAGACCTCGGCGGTGGGGACTTCGGTGGGGATATGGACTTCGGAGACTTGTTCTAGCCCCTCTGCCCGGTCTGGGATCTTCGCCCCGGCCCCTTTGGACTTGTTGTGCCGGCGGCGGACTAGACTGGAGGACCATGGAAACCGTAGAGATCCGCGATGACAGTATCCGCCTGGGCCAGCTCCTGAAACTCTCCGGCATTGTCGAGGACGGGGCCATGGCCAAACAGCTCATCGCCGATGGGCAGGTCAGCGTAGATGGTCGCACGGAGACCCGCCGGGGTGCGACGATTCACCCGGGCGCCACTGTGGAACTCATGGGGGAGTCCTTCACCGTGGCCCGCGCCTGACACCGGCCCGGGCGCCGCAGAGGACGCACCGGGCCCCGTTGTGACGGAGATCGGGAACCTTATAGTGAGTCGGTCAGTCCCGGAGCGTCCCACACCGGTGACCACTTGGACAGATCGTCCTCGAATCGCAGATCGGCGCCGATGGCCGAACGGATGTTGAACTCCACTGCCGTATCGCGCCGGTTCGGTCCCACCTGGACGAAGGGGTAGAAGGTACCGCGCTTGTACAGGTAGACCAGTGCGGCGTTGACCCCGGCAGAAGACCGGAAGTACAGGGTGGAGCACAGCAGCATGGGTCCGAATCCCTGGGCCTCGAGGCTGGAATTGACCGCGTGCATATTGGTCACCAGTCCTGGCACGTCGATCTCCGAGGAGGACACGACCTGCCACGTGAAACCGTAACCGTCGTTGACCTGGTGGACGGCCGCGGTCGGGTCGGATTCGATCAGTGCCCGACTCTCTGCTTCGACCTGGGCGAAGGCGCCTCCCTCCACTTGGCGGAACGCCACCCCGGCGAAGCCGGTCGGGGAGAAGTCGGTGGCGGCCTGCAGGGTCAGCGCCGCCGGTGGCAGAGCGAAGAGGTCGTCGAGGTTCGACTGCTTGGGCTTGGATCGGCCCAGCAGTGCGTCGAAGAATCCCATGGGGAGGTCTCTCTTTTCCTACGTCTCGTGTGGTCGGTGTCGGTGCGCGGGCGGTCGGCTCAGCCGCGCTGCGAGAGCTGGCCGGCGATCCGCTGCAGCTGATCGAGCCGCTGCTGCAGGGTGGGGTGGGTGGAGAACAGCTGCTTGACCGAGGAACCGTTGATGGCCGGTGCGAAGGCCAGGTGGTTCGCCGCGGAGACATCACGTAGATCCTGCTGGGGCACCCGCCCCATTTCCCCGGTGATCTTGACCAGGGCCGAGGCCAGGGTGGACGGCTGCCCGGTCAACAGGGCACCGGCCCGATCGGCTGCGAGCTCGCGGTAGCGTGAGAGCACGCGGATGAGGAAGAAGGACAGCGCGTAGACGACCGCTCCGACGACGGTCATCGCCAACATGACGATGGCGGCGTTGTTGTTGCGATCGCCGCCGCGCGATGGTGAGAACATCCAGGCGCGCATCATCAGTCCTGCGACCACGCCGGTGACTCCGGCGACGGTCATCACCGTGACATCGCGGTGGGCCACATGGGACAGTTCGTGGGACAGCACGGCCTCGACCTCGGCCGGTTCCAGGGTCTCCAGCAGCCCACGGGTCACACAGACGACCGAGTGGTTGGGGCTGCGGCCCGTGGCGAAGGCGTTGGCGACGGGCGAGTCGGAGTACGCCACCCGGGGCTTGGGCATATCGGCCAGTTGGCACAGGCGATCGACCATGAGATGGAGTTCAGGTGCCTGCTGCTGGCTGACCTCGTGGGCGCCCATGGAGCGCATCGCGATGGAGTCGGAGAGATACCACTGGAAGAAGAAGGCGCCGCCGCTGATGAGCACGGCGATGATCACCCCACCGGTGCTGCGTCCCAGGATCGCCCAGATCGCCAGGATGAGGATGACGTAGATGAGTCCGTTGAGGAACAGGCTCAGCCCCATGCGGAAGCTCAGTCCGCGGTCCTTGACGAAACGATTGGCGGCCATGGTGGTTGCTCCCTGTGCTGCGAGGTGGTGCGAAATGGGGTGCCGACGGCCCGGCGGGACGAACCCGCTGGGCGGCCGGCCCCGACTCAGACGATGTTGGGGATGAAGCCCTCACCCGTGAGGAGCTCGCGGATCTGCTCCAGGGTGGCGTCCGGGAACGGGATGACGATGTCGGAGGGCCCCAGGTAGTCATCGGGGACCGGCTTGGCGTGCTCCAGAATGAAGGTGCGCAGGGCGTGCAGGGTGTCCGTCACGGCCTGTTCGTCTCCGGAGTCGACTGCGGCCTCGACCCGGTCGTCATAGTTCTGCAGGGCGGCCTGTTCGACTTCCGCAACGTCGAACTGTCCTTCGCCCATGATGCGCACGATCATTTCGCATCCCCCTGCGCCGGTGCATCCTGTGCGGCCTCGTCGGTCAGCTGTCCCTGGCCGGCAGAGCCCCCGCCGGGCAGGGATTCGCGCATCCGGGCGAGCTCGGTCTCCACATCCGAGGCCGAGGACATGGCCTCGAGCTGGGATTCGATGTCATCGCGCGGCGCGCCGCCGACCGAATCGTCGAGCACGCCGGAGGCGATGAGTTCGTCCACGGCGCCGGCCCTGGCCTGCAGCTGCTGTGTCTTGTCCTCGGCGCGCTGGATCGCCATGCCCACATCGCCGAATTCCTCGGAGATACCGGAGAAGGCCTCCCCGATCTGCGTCTGCGCCTGGGCCGCGGTGTAGTTGGCCTTGATGGTCTCCTTCTTCGTCCGGAAGGAATCGACCTTGGCCTGCAGGCGCTGGGAGGCCAGCGACAGCTTCTGCTCTTCGCCCACCAGCTGTTCGTGCTGGGCCCCCAGATCCGCGATCTGAGAATCCAGTCCCGACTTGCGGGTCAGGGCTTCGCGGGCCAGATCCTCGCGGCCCATCTCGAGTGCCTTCTGCGCCTGCCCCTGGAGCTTGGACTGCTGTGCCTGCAACTGGTTGATCTGCAGTTCCAGGCGCTTACGGCTGGTGGCCACATCGGCTACGCCACGGCGTACCTTCTGCAGCAGTTCGAGCTGCTTCTTATACGAGTAGTCAAGGGTTTCATTGGGGTTCTCGGCCTTGTCGAGGACCTTGTCTGCCTTGGCCCCGAAGATCGTGCCGATCCGCTTGAAAATGCCCATGGGTGCGAGTCTCCTTTGGCGGGTGGACCGGCCGGGACGCGGAATTCCCGCACCCCGGCCGGAGTGCTTTGCTCAAGCCTACTGGCCCACCCTGGAAATTTCCCGCAGGATCAGCCGGTGAACATCCGGGCGGTGGCCAGTTCGACCTCGGCGTATTGTCGCCCGGCCTGTTGCAGTGCCGCCTGAATGCGCTCGAGCGAACCGTGCACCTGTTTCTGCACCCCCTCCCACTCGTGTGCCAATTGTTGGAAATTCGCCGCCGCGCTGCCCTGCCAACAGTCGCCCAGGGCATTCAACTGCCGCATCAGCGCATCCACCTGGCCGCCGAGGTTACCTGCCGTTGTGGTAGCGATCCCGGCCGCCGCGAGTACTCTGTCCGAATCGACCTGGAATGTCGACATGATCCGCTCCTTCCCCTTTGAGTCGTCCCGTGAAACGGGGCGGGCGGGTATCCCCACCGATTCCATCCTGTGGGCCGGCCGACGGGCGGACAAGACACAGCTGCCCGCCTGTGGACAAGATCTGCCTGTCCACAGGCGGGCCGCTGCACGGTCGTGCCGGCATCCACAGCCTGCGGCTCGGCGGTCGGGGCGGCTGCGGGCCGGCTGTGATCCGTGGCCGGTGTGCCTACTGCATCGCCAGCTTCACGGACACCTGCCGGGTGGAGTCACCGCGGATCACCGTCAGCTCCATCGGCCGGTCGGTGCCGTGCGCGCGCACCAGGGCCTGCAGGGAGACGTTCGAGTTCACCGGGGTGCCGTCGGCCGCGATGATCGAGTCGCCCTTGCGCAGCCCGGCCTTGGCCGCGGGAGAGCCCCCCTGGACCGATTCGACATTGGCGGCACCTCTGCCGATCCCGCCCTGTTTGACCGTTCCGTTGACGATGGTCACGCCCAGGAAGGGATGTTTGGCAGAACCCGTGGAGATGAGCTGATCGGCGATACTGGTCGCCTGGTTGATCGGCACGGCGAAGCCGATGCCGATCGAACCGCTCTGTCCGGACGATCCCGCCCCGGCGTTCAGCGAGGCCGCCGCGGAATTCACCCCCACCACTCTGCCCGCTCCGTCGACCAGGGGCCCGCCGGAGTTGCCCGGGTTGATTGCGGCATCGGTCTGGATGGCGTTGGAGATGGTGGTCTCCGAATCCTGCGACCGGGACTGCGGGTCGTCGTTCTGGCTCGTGGCCACCGGGCGGTTGAGCGCTGAGACGATGCCGGTGGTCACGGTATCGGCCAGACCCAGCGGGTTGCCCAGCGCCATCACCGGTTGACCGACCTTGAGGGAACCGGAATCCCCGACATTCAAGGGCGCGATGTCTTTGGGCTTGTCGGCGATGGCGAGCACGGCGATATCGGTCAATGGATCGCGGCCCACGATCTTGGCTCCGACCGTGTCCCCATTGGTGAAGACGACCTGGACTTCGCCACCGGGGCCGGCGGCGTCTGCGACGACGTGGTTGTTGGTGATGACGTGGCCGCCGTCCTTGTAGACGAAGCCGGAGCCCAGCCCGGAGAGCTGGCCGTTCTTGCCGACCTGGATGGCGACGACGGATTTGGAGGCGTCCTGGGAGATCTTCGTCCAGTTGGGCGTCTCCACGGTTGCCGACTGGCTCTCGGCCGTGTTGTCGGTGGTGAGCTTGTCGATGCCCACTGCACCGGCTCCGCCGACCAGGGCGCCCAACACCGCTGCGGCCGCGGCGATTCCCAGGACCGCGCCCCAGCCCGGCCCGCGGCGCGGCTTGCGCGGGGGCGTCGGCGGCATGCTCGGCGGCGACGAGGGGGGCGGTGGCACCTGTGCGGGCGGCTGCCCGCCGTAGGGCTGGGAGCCGTAGGCGTATCCGCCCTGCCAGTCCTGGCCGTCGCCTCCGAAGTATTGCTGGCTCATGCCTCGTCCTTTCTCATGGTGTCGTGTCCGCCGCCCACCGGCAGGTCGACGCGGAAGGTGGCGCCGCCGCCCGGGGTGTCGAGCACCGAGATCCGGCCCCGGTGGTTCTCCACGATCGCCTTGACGATCGACAGGCCCAATCCCGACCCTCCGGTGTCGCGGGTGCGTGAAGCGTCCACCCGGTAGAAGCGCTCGAAGATCTTCTTGGCGTCCTCCCGGCTGATTCCCTCGCCATGGTCGCGGATCTCCAGCCGGGCCCAGCCGGCCGGGATCTGTGCGGCCGGGGTGGCTCCTCCGGCCGGTCGCTGATCGCCGGTGCCCTGCTTGCCCGTATTCTGCCGAGAGCCCCACTTGCCCAAAATGGCGGTGTTCTTCGAGCCCTGCTTGGGGGCCTTCGGCTTGGCGGTGGGCCGGGGCGGAGCCTGGACGGCTGGCGCGCCGGCCCCGCCCCGGGGTCCGGCGGACCCTGGGCGCGGCCCGGATCCATCCGCCGGCCCCCGGCCCGTGGGGTCGAGGGTGCCGATGGCGAATTCGATGGCGGTTCCGCCGGGGGTGTGCCGGACGGCGTTGGCGGCCAGATTGACGATGACCTGCCGCAGTTTGGCCTCATCGCCGAGCACCGGCGGGATCGGCTGGGCATCACCGCCGTCGAGGCCGATGAAGCTGATATCGCGGTCCGGCGCCTGGGCCACGGCGTCCGCTGCGGCGTCCTGCATGATCCGACCCACGTCGACGGGGCCGGTCTCCTGCGGCCGGTGTTCGTCCAGCCTGGCCAGTGCGACCAGGTCCTCGACCAGTACGCCCATCCGCTTGGCCTCGGATTCGATGCGCTCCATGGCCATTCCGACCTGTTCGTCCGTGCGCAGTGCACCCTGTCGGTACAGTTCGGCATAGCCGCGGATGGTCACCAGCGGGGTTCGCAGTTCGTGCGAGGCGTCGGAGACGAACTGGCGCATCTTCTTCTCGGACTGGGTTCTGCCGTCGAATGAGGTCTCGATCTGGCCCAGCATCGTGTTCAGCGATTTGGACAGTCGGCCCAGCTCCGTACCGGGTGGATACTCCGTGACGCGCTGGGTGAGGTCTCCTGCGGCGATCCGACCGGCGGTGGTCTCGATGTCCTTGAGTGGCCTGAATGTGTTGGTGATGGCGAAGTACCCCACCCCGGCCACGATCGCCATGGCCAACAGGCCTATGCCCAGACTGGAGTTGCGTGCATAGGTGGTGATCTGGTCGACGTCACGGTCGAAGGGGATCGCCACCGCCACGTTGAAATCGGTCTTGTTCACCCCCAGGGCCACAACGCGCCACTGCCCCCTGCTGCCGTTGACGGTGAAGGGACGCCCGCCCTGCGACTCGACGGTCTTGTCGTCGACGGCCGGTAGGCTGGGCACATTGTCGCTGTCCGGGCCGACCGGTTTGAATGCCCGCTGCCCCCGTGCATCGTAGAACTGCACATAGTAGTTCGCCGGCAGCAGCTTGCGCAGCGAGTCGGCCGTGACCCCGTTCTGCGAATCCGCGGCGGCCAACGGGGGATTGGCGAAGACCTCGTTGGCCGCCTGCTGGGCCAGAGCCTGGGCGGCTGACTGCAGGCGGTCGTCCGTGCGACTGATGAGGCTGCCGCGCAGGTTCTCCAGAACCCATGCGCTGGTGCCAGTGAGCACCAACAGCAGCAGCGCCATCATGATCGTCAGGAGCTTGGCCGTGAGCGACCAGTCCTCCCACACGACGGATCTGCGGCCGCGTGTCTGTCTGACCGGAGAAGAGATGATGGGCCCCGCTCTTCGTTACTTGTCGGTGGTGCGCAGCATGTAACCCACGCCGCGTTTGGTCTGGATCATCGGCGTCCACGTCAGGTCGAGCGGATTGCCCGCCTCATCGGTGGCCGGTGCGGTGTCGACCTTGCGGCGCAGATAGGAGATGTACGATTCGACGATGCCGGTGTCACCGCCGAAGTCGTATTCCCATACGTGGTCGAGGATCTGCGACTTCGACAGCACCCGGTTGGCGTTGAGCATGAGGTAGCGCAGGAGCTTGAATTCGGTGGGGGAGAGGTCGATGAGGATCCCCGCCCGGCGGACCTCGTGCGTGTCGTCGTCGAGTTCGAGTTCGCCCACCGTGATGACGGCCGACTCCTCTTCCTCGATCGAATGGGTTCGGCGCAGCACCGCGCGGATGCGGGCGACGACTTCCTCGAGGCTGAAGGGCTTGGTGACGTAGTCGTCGCCGCCGACGGTCAGGCCGGTGATCTTATCGGAGGTGTCGTCGCGGGCGGTCAGGAAGACCACGGGGATGTGGCGGCCGGCCTGGCGCAGGCGGCGGGTGACCGTGAAGCCGTCCATATCGGGCAGCATCACGTCGAGGACCAACAGGTCCGGTTCGGTGGTTTCGGCCAGCCGCAGGGCCTCGGCGCCGTTGGCGGCGGATTCGACTTCGAATCCTGCGAAGCGCAGGCTGGTGGACAGGAGTTCGCGGATATTGGGTTCGTCGTCGACGACCAGCAGGGTCGCCTCGGGTACCTGGGGGTCTGTTGAGGTGCTCATGCCTCCATGGTGCTCCCTTAGTCTGGAAGTCCCCTGAATGTGATTGTGATCTAAATCATATTATCCGGGCGGTGTTTCCGCGGCGAGCGCCGGTCCCGCCGCGGTCACCGACCGTGGCCTACTTCCAGGCCCAGGTGTTCAGAATCGACTCGGACAGTTCCGCGCGTTGCTCGGCGGAGAAGCCGGTGGGGGTGGAGATCGTGAGGATATGGGCCTTGTCGCCGTGGACCAGGTAGAACTGATCGGCGGCGTACTCGATTCCGGAGACATCCATATTCGCGGAGATGTGGGCGACCTGCTCACCTGCCACGGTGGCGCGCTCGCCGACCTTGACGTCCTTGCCGCCGCCGGCCTGCAGCTGGCCGGGGGCCTGGGACTCGACGTCGTCGGCGGTCAGCTTGGACATTCCGCCGGTGGAGTTGATGTTGAGGTTCGACGCGAAGCCGTCGGTCTTCTTCGAGTCGGCGAAGGCGATATCCGCATTCGCGTTCTTGGCCTTCTTCCAGCCCTTGGGCACGTTGAAGCTGTATTCGGAGCCCTGGTACTTCTCGCCCTCGGCCGTGGCGCCGCCCTGGTCGCCGGCCTGCTGCGAGGCCGCGCCCGCGGGAGCCTGCGAGGCCGCCTGCTCGGCGGGCTTGTCGTCGGTGCCCCCACATGCGCTGAGCAGGAGGGTGGCCGAGGCCAGCAGTGCCGATACCGTTGTCAGTTTCGAATGTCTCAACAATCGACGGTAGCAACGGGCGGCGTACGGCGGCAATGCGGGAACCACGTGATATACGGACGCGCCGGAGGCGAGAGGTTACTCACACCGCGGGGGATTCCCCGCCCCGGGGATTGCCCGTGCCACGGCGGCGGGACTTCAATGGAGGTGACCCCTCCGGCGCCGGTACGACACCGCGTCCATCCTCCTCGTGAAAAGGCCCGCACTCCATGAAACACGGCTTCGCCACCGGCGTGGTCCTGACCCTGTTGTCGAACCTGTGCTTCGCCTTGGCCGGGCCGATCGCCAAGGCCATGTACGCCACGGGATGGACGCCCGGCCCCGTGGTGTTCCTGCGGTTGGCCGGCTGTGCCGCGGTGCTGGCGGTCCCCACCCTGGTGGCCATGCACTCCCGCTGGCACCTGCTGGGCCGTTACTGGAAGGACGTCGTGTCCTACGGGGTCATCTCGATGGCCGGGGTTCAACTGCTGTTCTTCCTGGCCGTCGAACGCATGCAGGTGTCCATCGCACTGCTGTTGGAGATGACGGCGCCCCTGCTCATCGTGTTCTGGCTGTGGATTCGCACAGGGGTGCGGCCGGCGGTGCCGACCCTAGTCGGCATGGTCTGTGCGGTGGCCGGCCTGCTGGTGGTGCTCGACCCGCGCGGCGCCGATCTGAACCTGGTCGGTGTGCTGTTCGCCCTTGGCGCGGCCTGCTGCCTGGCCAGCTTCTTCATGGTCTCGGCCAAATCCGATAATCCGATCCCGCCGATTCCGCTGCTGGGCCTGGGCATGTTCACCGGTGCTCTGCTGGTCCTGGTGGTGTGCCTGAGCAGGGTGATCGACGTGGACTACACGACGGCGCCCGTGCACGCGGCGGGTTATGCAGTTCCCTGGTGGCTGGCGATGGCGGCGATCGTCGGGCTGACGGTGGGTGCCTACGCCTTCGGCGTGTGGGGCCTGCGCTACGTCGGCGCGAGCCTGGGCGCCTTCATCAACCTCCTCGAGGTCCCGATCTCCGTGCTGGCCTCCTGGTGGCTGCTGCGTGAACTGCCGCACGCCATCCAGGGCCTCGGGGGAGTGCTGATCCTGGCCGGGGTCGTGTTCATCAAGGTCGGCGAGAACCGGCAGGCCCGCCGGGCGCGCATCGTCGACCTCGGCGATGTCGAGGCGCCGGCCGCGGTCCGTGCCCCCGCCGAGCACCCTGCCCACCGCTGAGCAGACCCGCGGACCGGCCACAGCGGCCGGGCCCGCGGACCGGCCGGAGTCAGCGCAGATTGTCGATCGTGTAGAGATAGCCCTGTTCGGTCAAGAACCGGCGGCGGTGTTCGGCGAAGTGCTCGTCCACGGTGTCCGAGGTGACCACCGTGTAGAAGGTCGCCGCCGAGCGGTCGGCTTTGGGGCGCAGGATCCGGCCGAGTCGCTGGGCCTCCTCCTGCCGGGACCCGAAGGATCCGGACACCTGGATGGCGACCGAGGCGCTCGGCAGGTCCACGGAGAAGTTCGCCACCTTGCTGACCACCAGGACGGTCAGCTCGCCCGACCTGAAATCGGCGTACAGCCGCTCGCGTTCGCCCTCCGGGGTCCGCCCGGTGAGCACCGGGGCGTCCAGTGCCCGCCCCAGCTCCTCCAGCTGGTCCAGATACTGCCCGATGACCAGGATCTGACTGCCGGCGTGGCGCTTGACCAGGGAGGTGACCGCTTCGATCTTCGACTCCGAGGTCGCCGCCAGCCGGTAGCGGTCCTCGCCGTCGGCCCTGGCATAGGTCGCGCGCATGTCCCGCGGCAGCCGGACCCGCACCTCGTGGCAGGAGGCGGTGGCGATGAAGCCCGCCGCCTCGATCTCCTTCCACGGGGCCTCGAACTGTTTGGGTCCGATCAGGCTGAAGACCTCGTCCTCGCGACCGTCCTCGCGCACCAGGGTGGCGGTCAGGCCCAGTCGACGGCGCGCCTGCAGGCTGGCCGTGAGCCGGAAGACCGGCGCCGGCAGCAGGTGGACCTCGTCGTAGATGACCAGGCCCCAGTCGCGCGCGTCGAGCAGTTCCAAATGCAGATAGGAGCCGCCCCGTCGGGTCGTGAGCACCTGGTAGGTGGCGATCGTGACCGGACGGATCTCCTTGACCGCGCCGGAGTATTCGCCGATCTCGTCCTCGCTCAGGCTGGTGCGCCGCAACAGTTCGGCCTTCCACTGCTTGGCGGAAACCGAATTCGTCACGAGGATCAGGGTGGTCGTATTGACCCGGGCCATGGTCGCGGCCCCCACGATCGTCTTGCCGGCTCCACAGGGCAGCACCACGACACCGGACTCCCCGGCCAGGAAGGAGGTGACGGCCCGCTCCTGGTAATCGCGCAGGTGCCAGTCGCCGGAGTGGGCGTCATCGGACAGCCCGATGCTGTGGGCCTCACCGTCGACGTAGCCGGCGCGGTCGGCCACCGGATGCCCCAGCTTGAGCAGCCGGTGCTTGAGTTCGCCGCGTTCCGAGGGGAACACCGTCGCGGCGCCCTCGTCGATCCGTTTGCCCAGTGCGCCCTGCATATCGGGATGGTCCACCAGGCGTCCCAGCAGTGCCGGGTCGGTGCTGGTCAGGGTCAGGCCGTGCACGGGCGACTGGATGAGCACCAGCACGCCGAAGCGCTCCATCGTCGTGACGATCTCCAGGAGGAGTTCGTGCGGCACCGGGTACTTCGCATAGCGCAGCAGGGTGTCGATGACGGACTCGGCGTCATGGCCCGAGGCCCGCGCATTCCACAGGCCCAGCTGGGTGATCTCGTAGGTGTGCACGTGCTCCGGGGTCTTCGTCAGCTGCGCGAAGGGCGCGATCGAGATCGCAGCCTCCGTGGCCAGCCGGTGGCCGGCCTCCAACAGCAGTGTGCGGTCGGACTGGACGATGAGCGGGCCGTTCACTTCTCGGTTCCCTTCGCAGACGGATTCGGTGTTGTGCCCCCGGGCTCGCCGGCCGGGCGCACCGAGCGGATTCGGGCCAGGGGCAGTGAGACCTCGGAGAGGCCCGCGGCGCCCGCCCGCAGCGGTGCCGGTGCCGCTCCGCGGTGCCCGCGGACCCGCAGGCCGCGCACCCGTCCGGCAGTCACCGCGGTGGGGTACAGGCGCAGCTGGGAGACCTCGCCGGTGTGCGAGACGGTCTCGAGGACGACCTCGGCGCCGGTCGCCGAGGCCTCGCGCAGTCGATCGGCCACCGTCACCGGTGCTGCCGGAGTCCCCGGGGTGCCGGTCGCCCGCTCGGTCAGCAGGGCGGCCTCGAAGTCGCTGAGCTCTCGGTCGCCCACGCGCAGGCTGCGGCGCTTGATCGGCGCGACCGCGGTGATCGGTGCGGGCAGCGTCGTTGTGTGTTCGCTCTGCGCGCCCAGGGTGTGGATGTCGGCGGCGGCCAGCAGCTCGGCCAGTCGTTCCTGACTGACCCTGGCGGTGGCCACCGTCGAGGTGAGCTGTTCGATGCCGGCGGTCAACAGGATCGGCTCGTTGACGATCTGCGTCAGGTCGTCCGGATCGTCGACGACGATGACCGAACGAGCCGGAGCCAGGCGCACCCGGTGCATCCGTGCGGCGGTCTCCTCGATCAGGAACTCCAGGGTCGGGACCAACGGGCCATCCGCGGCCCCTGCGATGAGGGCGAGCACGTCCGCGGCGCTCAGCCCGTCCTCCAGCCCCCGCCGCAGGCTGGCCTCGGTGAACCTGAACACGGTGCCCTGTCCGCGGGTCTCGACATCGGCCACCCGCTCCAGTGCGGTCGCCACGGTGGGTTCCAGGGGCCCTGTGGCGACTGCGGTCAGGTCGGACTGCAGGACGACGGTGCGCTCGAGGGGCGGCAGGAGGCCGGCGACCAGGTCGGTCCAGCCCTGCGGCACCGTGAGCCGCTCGAGGTCGAAGGGCAGCGGGTTGCCCGAGCGCGGCATCGCACCGGCCAGGTGCGCGGCCAGCCGCACTCCCACCGGGGTCAGCCCGAAGGAGTCCGGTCGGGCCAGGGGAGTGGTGACCAGGCCCAGGTACTCGGCCTCGGCCAGGATCTCGGTCAGGACCGGTTCGTCGGCGCTGGGCAGCAGTGGATGGTGCCACGTGAAATCCTCGACGATCGCAGCCGCAGCGGCCGCGAAGCCGCCGCGCGCGCCCAGGGCGTCCAAATCCGTCAGCAGCAGGTACCGGGTCAGTGGCATCACCGGCTGCGAGATCGGGAAACCGGAGAAGGGCGAGGTGGGGCTGTGCCCCAGCGACGATAGCGCGTGGACCACTGCACCGGTGCCATCGCGCCCGGCTACCACCTGGCCCACCTCGACGGGCAGGGCCAGCCACGCCTCGACCACCCGGGCGTAGGCGGCTGCCCGGTCGCCGGCTGCGAAGGACTCGAACACGTTCGTCGGCAACCACACGGGGTCGGCATCGGGTCCGCCGACGCCCAGCAGGCCCAGCCGGCCGGCCAGTTCCAACAGGAGCACGCTGCGGTGGGCCCCCGCGCCGGTGCGCGAGGCGTAGGACATGAGGTCGCGTTTGCCGATCCCGCCCTTGACCAGTTGGGAGGCCGGGCGGGCTGCGACCTCGCGGACCAGCGCCACGATATCGCCCACCACCTGGGCTGCGGCACCGGCCTGCGCGTTGCGGGCAATCGCCTGGGAGACCGGCGCCATGACGGGAGCCCTGGGTGGTTCGGCGTGCAGCCAGGCCGGGGGATTGGACTGGTCCCGTGCGCTCGTGGGCAGCAGGGAGACCGCCTCCGACTGGATGCGCCAGCGCATGGAGGCCGGCTCGGCCGAGTCCTGGGATTCCGCCCCGGCGGGCCAGATCAACGCGGTATCGGCCAATGTGTCGAAGGCCCGCGGATCGAGCCCGGCGGGCAGTTCGTCGAAGGAGACAACGGGCGTCACCCGGGAGCGCACGGCCAGCGCGCAGGCCAACTGGAGGGCTCCGGTGTCCAAGGACTCCAGCCCCCTGGCAACCCCGGCACGGGTTCCGGCGGCGCCGGCGATCCGCTGCGTGTTCGCGGCATCGCGGCGCAGCAGATCGCGCCGCGTGTTCAGGATCGCGCGGAGTCGGGGTTCGGGGCAGTGGGCCAGCCAGGCATTGAACGATTGGAGCGAGGGCACTCGTGACATTTTAGTGCCGCCCGGCCGGATGCGGGATGTGAGATGGCAGGTACGCCCGTACCCGCGGCGGCGGACACCGGGTCCAACCGGTAGACTCGTCTGCGTTGGGACGATGCTGCCAGAAGGGGCGACGGTGGACAAGACTGAATCGACACGGGTGGACGCGGTGATGCTGGGCATCGGCGTGGTGCTGGCCGTGATCGGCGGCCTGTCGATCGTGGTCGTCCTCATCATGGCGCTGGCCGGGGCCACACCGTCGCGGACGCTGACCTGGATCGGAATGATCACGCTGCCGATCGCGTTCATCCTGTTGATGGTGGAGTTCCTCCGGCTGATCCGGGCCCGTCGGGCCTGAACCGGGGACCGTCCAGCGGCCCACAGCGGGGAGCGCCGTCGGAGTCTCCATATTTCGCAGGTCCCTCCATCAACTCATTCTCCTCCGCTCATCGGCGGATCACGCGTTCGCGCGGGTGGTCGCGCGCGGTGCGGAGCACACAGGGGCGGGCGCGCAGCGCCGGTACCCCACCACTACGAGGAAAGGAAGTCATGCCCACCGGTCGAGTCAAATTCTTCAACGCCGACAAGGGTTTTGGTTTCGTCACCACCGATGACGGCGAACGCGTGTTCCTACACGCCTCCGCGCTGCCGGCCGGCGCAGAAGTCCAGCCGGGCACCCGCCTGGACTTCGACGTCGTCGACGGGCGCAAGGGCAAACAGGTGCTCAAAGCGCGGGTCGTCGAACCCACCCGCCGGGTGCGGCGGGATCCCGAGAAGACCGCCGCGATGATCGATGATGTGATTAGATTGCTGGAGGACACTTCCGCCGGCCTTCACCTGGGACGCTTCCCCGAAGTGGGGCATTCCAAGAAGGTCGCAGAGGTCCTGCGGCACATCGCCGACGATTTGGAGGGTTGATGAGCGGGTTATTCGCCGAATGGCAGACCTCGCTGCGCGCCGGAGCCCCTGCCCCGGTCAAGACACCGCGGCGCCGTACAACGGCACCGGACAAGGTGCTGGCCGCGGCCGTCGACGTGGCGCGCGAGGCGATCGTCGAGGTCGCGGGCGCCGCCCACATCGGGGAACACCTGGGGTGCGTGGAGGAATCGCCGCGCCTGGTCACCCACACCTTCGCCTGCACCGACCCCGCATATCGGGGCTGGCACTGGATCGCGGTACTGGCCAGGGCCCCTCGTTCGAAGAAGGTCACGGTCTGCGAGACCGCACTGCTGCCCGGTGACGGCGCCCTGCTGGCGCCGGACTGGGTGCCCTGGCGCGAACGTGTGCGCCCAGGCGATATGGCGCCCAAGGACGTGTTGCCCAAGCTCGACACCGATCCGAACCTGCAGCCGGGCTATCAGCAGGTGCCGGTGCGGCAGGACGAGGACAATACGAGCGGGGACAACGTCGACCAGATCGCGAACTTCGAGTTCGGTCTGGGCCGCGAGCGGGTGCTGTCGAACGAGGGCATTTCGAACGCGGCGGCGCGCTGGGCCGGGGCGGAATCGGGTGCGGACGGCGAATTCGCCCGCAACTCCACGGCACACTGCGGCAGCTGCGGCTATCTGCTGCCGATGGCGGGGGCAGTGCGCACCCAGTTCGGTGTGTGCGCCAACGAATGGTCGCCCTTCGACGGCCGGGTGGTCGCCCTGGCCGCCGGCTGCGGAGCGCATTCGGAAACCGCGCCGAAGGAACGACCTGTCGAACACGCCGAACCGGTCGTCGACGACCGGGCCGAGGTGTTCGAGATGATCCCGGCCGGTTCGGACGGCGGTCATGCCCGACCCGAGGACACAACAGTCTGATACGACGCAGCGGTTCGGCGGCGTACGGGCGCTGCGGGGCCGGAAGGAGAGCGCTACACCTTGAGCTCGATGTTCCAGTCTCTCCACGAGCGCAACTACCGCAATTGGTTCTCCGGCGCCCTGGTGTCCAATACCGGCACCTGGATGCAACGCACGGCACAGGACTGGATCGTCCTGACCGAACTGACCGATAACGATGCGACGGCCCTGGGTGTGGGGATGGCCCTGCAGCTGGGGCCGCAGCTCATCATGTTCCCCTTCGCCGGGTCGATCGTCGACCGCTTCGACAAGCGCAAACTGCTTATCATCACCCAGGCGCTGATGGGGATCAACGGCTTCATCCTGTTCGGGCTGATGCTCTCCGGGGTCATCCAGCTGTGGCACGTCTACGTTCTGGCACTGGCCCTGGGGCTGGTTTCCACGGTCGATTCGCCGGCGCGCCAGTCCTTCGTCTCCGAACTGGTCGGCGAGAAGCTGGTGCCCAATGCGGTGTCGCTGAACTCGGCGTCGTTCAACGGGGCGCGCATGGTGGGACCCGGTATCGCCGGTGTGCTAACCGCGCTGATCGGCGCGGGTCCCATCTTCCTGATCGCCGGGCTGGGCTTCGCCGCGACCATCCTGGTGCTGGTTACCCTGGACACCTCGAAGCTGCATCCGGCGGCCCGCCGGCCCAAAGGACAGGGGCTCAAGTCGATCACCGGCGGATTCTCGTATCTGCGCACCCGGCCCGACATCGTGGTCGTCCTCAGTGTGTTGTTCGTCGTGTCGACCTTCGGATACAACTTCAACATCTTCACCTCCACGATGGCCAAGCTGGAGTTCCACCACGATGCCAGTGGGTTCGGACTGCTGAACTCGGTGATGGCGATCGGTTCGCTGGCCGGAGCCCTGACGGCTGCCAAACGGGAACGTCCCAGACTGCGCTTCATCTTCGCAGCGGCAGGCGGATTCGGCCTGGCCACCGTCAGTGCCGCGCTGATGCCCACCTATTCCGCATTCGCCGTGACGCTGATCTTCGTGGGCTTCGCCTCGATCACGATGTCGACCGCGGCGAACGCCTACGTCCAGACCACCACACCGGGCGCGGTGCGCGGCCGTGTAATGGCAATCTACATGGCGGTCGTGATGGGAGGGGCCCCGATCGGCGCGCCGTTCGCCGGCTTCATCGCCGACTGGCTGGGGCCACGGGCCGCGGTGCTGGTCGGGGGGATCTCGGGAGTCATCGGCATCCTGATCGGCGTGACCTGGATGGTCTTCGCGAAGAACATGCGCGTGCACAGAGCGCGGGTCCATCCGCGGCGGATCATCCACTTCACCTATGACGGGCATCAATGACGCCGGAGCTCATCACCACACTCATCGTCGCCGTGTGCATCCTGGTCGGCTGTCTGGGCATCATCGTGCCGGTCCTGCCCGGCAGCATCCTCATCCTGGTGTCGACCCTGGTGTGGGGATTCGTCCTGAACAGCCCCGGCAGCTGGGCCGCCACCGCGGTGGCCGGGGTGTGCGCGGTGGCCGGGATGACCTCGTCCTGGGTGCTCACCGGGCGCCGGCTCAAGGACCGGGGGATACCCGGTAGGTCACAGCTGGTGGCCGGCCTGCTGGGGATCGTGGGATTCTTCGTCGTCCCCGTCGTTGGGCTGCCCCTGGGCTTCGTCGCGGGCCTGCTGCTGATGGAGTATCTGCGGTTGCGCGACTGGGGCCCGGCCTGGCAGGCGACCCTTGTGGTGCTCAAAGCGCTGGGCATCGGCATCATCATCGAGTTCGGATGTGCCGTGGTGGCCGCAGGGGCGTTCGCGGTCGGGGCGCTGGTGTACTTCCTTTAGTACCCGTGTCGCCGGGTTCCAGGCGGGCGTCCGGGCCCGCCACCGGGCGCAGTCGGACGAGGCCGCCCCTCCCGTTGCGGGAAGGGCGGCCTCGTGTGTCGGGGGCCTACACTTCGCTCAGAGGCGCTCGAGCACGTAGTCGATGCAGGCCAGCAGTGCTTTGACGTCCGCCGGTTCGACTGAAACGAAGGTGGCGATGCGCAGCTGGTTGCGACCCAGCTTGCGGTAGGGCTCGACGTCGACGATCCCATTGGCTCGCAGAGCCGCTGCGAGGGCCTTGGCATCGACGGTGTCGTCGAAGTCGACGGTGGCGACGACCGCCGAACGGTCGGCCGGCTCGGTCACGAAGGCCTGGGCGTGGGCATTGGTCCGGGCCCAGTCGTAGATCATGCCGGAGGATTCCGCGGTGCGCGCAGTGGCCCAGTCCAGCCCGCCGTTGCCGTTGATCCATTCGAGCTGTTCGGCCAGCAGCAACAGGGTCGCCACGGCCGGGGTGTTGTAGGTCTGGTCCTTCGCGGAGTTGTCGATCGCGGTGACCAGGTCGAGGGAACCGGGGATGTAGCGGCCGGAGTCCTTGATCTCCCTGGCCCTCTCCAGGGCGCGCGGGCTCATGATGGCGACCCACAGGCCGCCGTCGGAGCCCATGTTCTTCTGCGGGGCGAAGTAGTAGACATCGGTCTGGGAGATGTCCACGGGCAGGCCGCCGGCCGCCGAGGTCGCATCGATCACGACGAGGGCGTCCTCGGCGATCCCAGCGGGGCGCACGATGTCCGTGGCCACACCGGTGGAGGTCTCGTTGTGGGGCCAGGCGTAGACGTCGGCACCGTCGACCGCAGTCGGCACGGCCGAGGTCCCGGGTGCGGCATCGACGATGACCGACTCATCGAGCCAGGGCGCGGTCCGGGTGGCCTTGGCGAACTTCGAGCCGAACTCACCGAACTGGGCGTGTACGGCCTTCCGGCGGACCAGGCCGAAGGTCGCGACATCCCAGAACACGGTGGACCCGCCGTTGCCCAGGACGACCTCGTAGCCGGCGGGCAGGGAGAAGAGTTCGGAGACGCCGGCACGGATGCGGGCGACCAGGTCCTTCACCGGCTTCTGCCGGTGGGAGGTGCCCAGCACGGTGCGTCCCGCGGCGCTCAGGGCGTCGACCTGGGATTGACGGATCCTGGCCGGTCCGGAGCCGAAGCGTCCATCGGCCGGCAGGAGGTCGGAGGGGATGGTGATGGTGTCTGCTGTATCAGTGCTCACCCAGACCATTCTACGGCGTGTGAACCGGGGCCGGGTAGGCTGGACATATGGCGGACATTCCCAAGGCGATCCTGGATCTGGCGGCACAGCGTGTCGAATACCATCGTGGCATCACGGACGATCTGGCGGCCGATCCGGCCGCCCAGTTCACCGATTGGTACACCGCCGCGCAGGCGGAACTGGCCGAACCCAATGCGATGCTCGTGGCCACAGCGGATGCGGCGGGCCCGGATGCCAGGATCGTGCTGCTCAAGAGCTTCGATGCCGCCGGCTTCGTGTTCTTCACCAACTACGACTCGGCCAAGGGCCGCCAGATCGCCGGGAATCCCCACGTGGCGCTGGTCTTCCCCTGGCACGAGATGCAGCGCTCTGTGCGGGTGCGCGGAATTGCGGAGAAGATCACCGCGGAGGAATCCGACGCCTACTTCGCCAAGCGCACCCGGGGGTCGCAGCTGGGTGCCTGGGCGTCACGGCAGTCGTGCCCGGTGGCGGACAGGGACGGCCTGGAGGAGCAGTACGAACGGGTTGCCGAGCGCTTCGCGGGGGTGGACGTGCCGCGGCCCGAACACTGGGGCGGTTACCGGGTGCGGCCGGTGGACATCGAGTTCTGGGCGGGACGGGATAACCGGTTCCACGATCGTTTCGTCTACACCACGATCGACGGGGAATTACATCCCTTGGACAGCGGTGCGGACTGGAGTGTCGTGCGTTTGAATCCGTGATTTTATGTAGGCTGACCTAAACGATAGCCGGGGACGGGAATGAATCGGGGAATCCGGTTGCTCTTCCCAGTAGGATTAGGGCAGGGTGGATAGCCGGAGTGGCTATCGAGTCTGCAGACACGACAAAGTAGGGGACTGTGAACGATCTCGTCGACACGACTGAAATGTATTTGAAGGCCATCGTCGAACTGGAGGAACAGGGCATTACGCCGCTGCGCGCCAGGATCGCCGAACGCCTGGACCATTCGGGGCCGACCGTGTCCCAGACCGTGGCGCGTATGGAGCGCGACGGGCTGCTCATCGTCGACCCCGACCGCAGGCTGGAACTGACCGAAGAGGGCCGTGAGCACGCCATGTCGGTGATGCGCAAGCACCGCTTGGCCGAGCGCCTGTTGGCCGATGTCATCGACCTCGACTGGGTGCTCATCCACGATGAGGCCTGCCGGTGGGAGCACGTGATGAGTGATCAGGTGGAGGAGAAGCTGGTCAAGCTGCTGCCCAACCTGCAGACCGGGCCCTATGGGAACCCGATCCCCGGCCTGGACAAGCTGGGTGTCGAAGCCGCGGCACCCGAACCGGTGATCTCCCTGGCGGCGGCCTGTGGCCGCACCGGTGCTGATGTGGAGATCGCCTGGTTCGCCGAACCCCTGCAGGTCGACCACTATCTGTTGGAGAAGTTCAGGCAGACCGGCGTCATGCCCGGAGCCAAGGTCTCTTCTCGGCCGGAGGGCGAATACATCACGCTGAGCGCGCCGGATGTGGAGGATGTGCTGGATCTGCCGGTGGAGACGGCGACGCACGTGTTCGTCCGCCCCGTCACCGCCTGAACGGCGCTCTGCACGTTCCACGACGCACTGGACCCCCGGCGGATCATCCGCCGGGGGTCCAGTGCGTCGTGGAACTCGGAGGGCCGAATCTGAGTCCCAGCTGGGAATCGTAACCAAAACGTGACTTACCGTGATCATTTCGTTAGGGTTGATCTCGGTCGCCCGGACCGGGCGCCCCGCATACTTTGGAGGACATTCCCTTGGCGAACAAGACGCACGGTCGCCGCCGCGCAAACACGCGAGCGAAGACCCCGCTGACCGAACTTGCCGACGCTCTCAGCGCCAACACCGGAGTGGTGGGACGCAGGGCCGCTGTTGTCGCGGCCGCAGGCGGTCTGGCAGTGGCTGCCGGCCTACCCACCGCGATGTCGGGAACGGCCAAGGCCGACGATGCCGGAGCCTCCACCGCCGCGCAGAAGGTTTCGGCGGACGCCACCGACTTCCAGAGCCAGGATGCGCTGAAGGTCGCCCCGGCGGCGAAGGCCGCGTCCAAGGCCGATAAGAAGGACTCCGATAAGAAGGACGCGGTGCAGGCCGGAGCCGTGACGCTCAACGTCACCGCCAAGAAGGCACCCAAGCCCGCACCCGTGGTCACCCCGTCGGCCACCGACAATGGTTCTTCGTCCTCCGGTTCTTCGTCTTCTTCGTCCTCGGGCAACGGTGACTCGGGCAAGAAGTCCTCTTCGGGCTCGAAGCACGTCTCCGTGCCCTCCAACGGCTCGCGCGGTGAGAAGGCCGTGGCGATCGCCAAGGGCTATGTCGGCGCGCCCTACTCCTGGGGCGGCTCCTCGCCCAGCGGCTGGGACTGCTCGGGCTTCGTGTCGTATGTCTACAACAAGGTGGGCGTGAGCCTGCCGCGCACCTCCGGGGCGATCAAGTCCGCCGGTACCGTGATCCCCAAGTCGCAGGCCCAGCCGGGCGACATCATGTGGCATCCGGGCCACGTCGGCATCTACGCCGGCGGCGGCAAGATGGTCGACGCCCGCAACAGCCGGGTGGGCACCGTTTACACCTCCACCGCCTGGATGAGCGACGCGGTCTACGTGCGCGTGGGCTGATAGCCGCTGTCGGCGGACCGGCGGCGACCGGTCCGCCGACAGCGCGTACAGGCGCTTTCGGGGCCACGCGAGCACTGCTCGTGTGGCCCCGAATGTATGTTGATCTGTGATCCTCGTGACCGAAACGTGACAATTCGGTTCGGATTCGTTACGGTAGAGCCTGTCAGTTTTTGTAACGAAACGATTGCGATCGATCCACGGAAACGCGGCGCCGGATCACCGGGCCGGTTGTGATGATCGCGGAGGAACCCCCCTTGACTCAGAAGCAGCACGGTCGCCGTCGCGCGGATACCCGCGTGAAGACCCCCCTGACAGAACTCACCGCAGCCCTCAACGCCAACTCGGGCGTGGTTGGACGCCGCGCGGCCGTTGTGGCCGCCGCCGGTGGTCTGGTCGTCGCTGCCGGCCTGCCCAGCGCAGTCGCCAGCACGGACAAGGACAATGCGGACAAGGCGACCAGCTCGCAGCAGACCGAGTCGTTCGAAGCACAGAAGTCGATCAGCGTCGAGCCTGCGGCGAAATCGGCGAAGGATTCCTCCACCGCGGGGGTCGTCAACCTCAGCGTGAAGGCCACCAAGGCGCCGAAGAAGGCTGTTGCAGCCGGAGGCACCGCCACCGGGAAATCCGCGGGGAAGTCGGCCGGGAAGTCCGTTTCGATCCCCGATGGTTCGAAGGCCCAGAAGGTCATCGGCATCGCCAAGCAGTATGTGGGCGTGCCCTACGTCTCCGGCGGCACCAGCCCCTCGGGTTGGGACTGCTCCGGTTACACTCAGTTCGTCTTCGCCAAGGTGGGCGTGAGCCTGCCGCGCACCTCCGGAGAACAGCACGGGGCCGGCCATATCGTCAGCCGTTCCGAGGCCAAGCCCGGTGACATCATCTGGAGCCCTGGCCACGTGGGCATCTACGCCGGTGGCGGCATGATGTACGACGCGGGCAATCCCCGGGTCGACACCAGCTACCGGTCGATCAACTGGATGGTCTCGGCGGGTGCACAGTTCGTTCGCGTTCTCTGAGCCACCGCGCTCCAACTGACACTGGGCACTGGTGACGACGGGCTTCCTCCTCTTGGTCGTTCACTGAGTGTTCGCTTAATCTTGAATGATGTCCCCTGTGGTTTTCACCACAGGGGACATCATTGTCTGTAGGCTGGAAATGAGTGTGCCGCACAGCCGGTGCGGCACTGGACAGCGACCGCGCTGGGGACCGTCCGCATCCGGCGGACCGGTTCTGCGTGGGGAAGCGGGTGTCATGGCCATGAGGACCAGCGGGATAGACCACATATTCGGTGGCGGTGGGCGAATAGCCCCTGCCACTCACGGCGCGTCTGCGCGCCGGACGAAGGGCGCCGTGCGTGTGCACGGCGCCCTTCGTCGTCCACGGGCACTGGATCGGCAGGAGGCCTCTGCGGTGGGAGTGGGCGCATGAGCCGGGCGCACAGCAGCCTGCGCACACTGGTGCTCAACGCCGGTTACGAGCCCATGTCGGTCGTGCCCTACCGCCGGGCGATCGTGCTGGTGCTGGGGCAGAAGGCCAGTGTGCTGGCCGTAGAGCCCGGGCGCACCATTCACAGCGAGCGGTTGACGGTCGAACAGCCCGCCGTCATCCTGCTGCGCAGGTATGTCCGGCAGCCCACCGGTTCGACCACCGTGGTCTCCCGCCGCGGGGTGCTGCGCCGGGACCGTCACCGGTGCGGCTATTGCGGTCATGCGGCGAATACGGTGGATCACGTCCTGCCGCGCTCCAGAGGCGGGCAGAACAGCTGGCTGAACCTGGTGGCCTGCTGCCGCGCGTGCAATAACCGCAAGGGCGATGCGCTGCCCGAGGAGATCGGCTGGCGGTTGCTGTTCTCCCCGTTCGTTCCGGGAGGGCAGGCCTGGTGGTTACCGGATCTCGACGATCCCGCCCCGGCCTGGCGTCCATTCCTTGAACTTTCGTCAGCCGCATGACGGAACGCGGACTCAACCACTCCTGTAGGCGTTAGGCTGGTCATGTCAGCCCGCAAAGCATTGATGCCAGTGGAGACTGGCCCTAAGTGAGGAGAATCGAATGAGCGATCAGAAGACCCCGGAGGTCGCAGACGCCCAGGCCGTTGTCGTCGGCATCGACGGTTCGGATTCCAGCAACAACGCCCTGTCGTGGGCGATCGAGTACGCGCAGGCGACGGATCGCTCGATTCGCCTCGTCGGCGCCTATACGGTGCCCAGCGTTGCAGCGGCGTCCATCGATGTGTCCTATGTGCCGATCGACGATTCCGCCGTGCGCGCCGCGGTGACCGATACGCTCAAGGAAGCAGCCGGCCGGGTCAAGCAGGCCGGTGTCCAGGTCGAGGCCGTCATCGAGATCGGCGATGCCGCGGGCGTGTTGGTCGAGGAATCGAAGCAGGCCACTCTGGCAGTCGTCGGCACCCGTGGCCGCGGCGGATTCGCCGGCCGTCTGCTCGGTTCGGTGCCCAGTGCGCTGCCGGCCCACGCCAAGTGCCCCACTGTCGTGATTCCCACGGCCTTCAGCACGGATTCCAAGCGGGAGGCCCAGCCCACCGCATCGCGGCCGATCCGCAATGCCGCCGGTGATGACTTCAGCGTCCGCGCCGCCGGTGATATCGACCTGCCCGTCGAAGACGCAGCGGGCCTGGACTTCGGTGGTTCCGTGGTCGTGGGCATCGACGCGCTCGGCAAGGAGTCCCCGGCTCTCTGGGCTGCTGCGGAGTACGCGGTGACCCGTGGCCTGCCCCTGCACATCCTGGGCGTTATCACGACCACCGTGGTCGGCCCCGAATGGCTGCCCAGCACCACCGATCTCAGTGAGTTCGTCGGCAAGGGATCCGACAAGCTGAAGCTGGCCCAGGCCGCGGTCAACGAGAAGTACGCCGACCTCAAGGTCGATTGGACCCTGTTCGACGGGCAGCCCTCGGAGGTCCTGGTACGCGCATCGGACACCGCCGATCTGCTCGTCCTCGGCTCGCGTGGCCGCGGCGGGTTCGCCGGTCTGCTGTTGGGATCGACCTCGCAGTCCGTGTTGCCCTATGCCAAGTGCCCGACCATGGTCGTGCGCGTGGCGGGCGAGAAGCTGTTCAAGTGAGGTAGGACGGCACGCACGGTGTGAGTCAAAGCACCCATCCCTGCGAACTTCGTCAAGCGTGAAGGTATTAGGGTGTTGAGTGGCCCGGGGTTCGGAATGATCCGGCCCCGGGCCATTGGTTTGTTGCGTGGTGGACAAGGAAGCGGGATCAGCAGTGGGAATTCCTAGTGGATCGGGGCCGAGGCGCGGCCTGGGCCGAAATACGAAGGTGGGCGCTGCCCTGACCGCGGTGGCGGGACTGTTGCTGGCCGGCTGCACCTCGGGCGGCGGCGGTGGCATCGGGGGCGACTCGGTGCACTACGGCGGCCTGCCCCAGGGGGTGGAGAAGAGCCTGCAGAGCTACGCGATCGTCGACGACGGCGAGTCGACGAAGGTCCCCGTGGACGCCCACTTCTTCGGTCTGCGCGGAACCTCCAGTCTCAATGAGGAAATGGAGAAGGCGATCCTCGCCGACCTGAAGTCCGGTGGGGCCTTCGGGACCCACAAGGGTTTCGACCCGGTGACCACGAAGCCGGGCGAACGCTGGGACGAAGCCGACTTCACCTCGGGCGGGGCCGCCGGGGCCACCGCGATCCCCACGGCATCCGCCCTTGCCTCGGACCAGGCCAAGGGCGTGACGGTGAGCAACCGGGTGATCGCAGCCGGTGGGGACTACATTCTGTCCACCGTGGACGCCACGGTCAAGGGCCAGACCGGCCACACGTCGTTCGTCACGAACGTCAAGGACGATAAGACCCAGCCGGCCTCGGCGCTGTTCTCCGATGCGTCCAAACTGGGCGAGGGCGCGGCGCTGGGAGTCGACGACAAGGCCCTGCCGACCATCGACGGCCAGGCCGTGGACAAGGGCGATCTGTCCGAACTGGGCCAGCAGGTGCGTGAGGCCCTGGGCAGTGGTTCGTTCACCCCGGCCAAGGACTCCAAGACCTGGCTGCCGGACTACACCTGTGGTCTGCTGCCCTGTGTGGGCGTGACCTATGACGACGGCCCTGGGAATGCTGAACTGACCGATGAGATCATGGAGGCGCTCGAGGACAACGATGTGCGCGCGACCTTCTTCATGATCGGGCAGAACGTGGCCAACTTCCCCAAGGAGGCCAAGAAGCTCTACGACCAGGGCAATGAGATCGAGAACCACTCGTGGAGCCATCCGCAGCTGTCGGCCATGTCGGCGGCGGGGGTGAAGGAACAGATCGACAAGACGAACAAGGCGATCGTCAAGGCCGGTATCCCCAAGCCCACTCAGATGCGCCCGCCCTACGGTGCGAAGAACCGGATGGTCGAAAAGGCCTCGGGGATGCGCCTGATGATCTGGGACGTCGACACCCTCGACTGGAAGACCAAGTCGAAGCAGAAGACCATCGACTCCGCGGTGAACACCAGCAAGCCCGGCTCGATGTTCCTCATGCACTCGATTCACAAATGGACCGTCGACGGGGCCGATGCGACTTTCAAGGGGCTGAAGAAGCGCGGCCTGTATCCGGTTCCCTCCGGCTACCTGTTCAAGGGCCTGCCGTTCAAGAAGGACGCCAGCTACTTCTGCCGGGCCTACCGGGTCGACTTCAGCTGCTCGAATCCCGAACACCCGCAGGTGATCACCAACCGCTGAGTGGCGGACTTTCGCGACCGGGGCCGGGGTCCCGCCACTGTGGCGGGACC
>NZ_JANIJY010000022.1:0-50035 GCF_024580695.1 Brevibacterium sp. 91QC2O2
GCCGCCGGCTCAGGCCAGCCTCAACCTCGGCCACACCACAAGCAAGAACCACACCAGTCCCAGCGTCGTCGAACTCGTCGGCGCCTAGCCCACCCATTACCGGTTCACACCAGATTGACAACCAGCGGAATCGAGTGAACTAGTCGCCAGGGCTGGGTGTGAGTATGTCGTGAGTAGGATGGCCGCATGACTCAGAGCACCCCACTGAAACCCGTCACACTCACCGGACGGCTGGTTCGGCTGGAACCCCTGTCGCACGAGCACCACGACGAGCTGTGCGAAGCGGTGCGCGATGGTGAGCTGTGGAGGCTCTGGTACACCACCGTTCCCACCCCGGACGGCATGGCGGCGGAGATCGACCGACGGCTCGGACTTCAGGAGGCCGGGAGCATGTTGCCCTTCGCCACCCGCCGCCTGGCAGACGACCGCGTGATCGGCATGACCTCCTACATGAACATCGACCCCACGATCCCGCGCGTGGAGATCGGGTCCACGTGGAACTCGGCCTCCGCTCAGGGCACGGGGACCAACGCCGACTCGAAACTGGCATTGCTCGGCTACGCCTTCGACACCTTGGGGTGTCCGGCCGTCGAGCTGCGCACGGCCTGGATCAATACCCAGTCGCGGCGGGCCATCGAACGTCTGGGCGCCAAACTGGACGGCGTGCTGCGGCGCCACTCCTACACCCGGGACGGCTCACTACGGGACACCTGCGTCTACTCGATCACGGCGGACGAATGGCCCCAGGTACGTTCCATGCTCCGCTTCCGGCTGGGCGAGGATGTGGTGGCCTGACCTTCGGCAGTCACTTTGGTCCGAAAAAACGGCGGCGAACTCTCGGACCAAAATGACTGCCAATCGAGGGGAGAACCGACCAAAGTGACTGCTGATCTGAGTGAGCTGAGACGCCGCCCGGGACGCCCCGCTACCCTGGGGGCATGCGTGCAATCGAGATCAGTGAACCGGGCGGACCGGAGCAGCTCCGCCTGACCGACCGTCCGAAACCCGTGCCCGGCCCCGGCGAGGTCCTGGTGCGCGTGGCCGCCGCGGGCGTCAACCGCGCGGACGTACTGCAGCGTCAGGGCTTCTACAATCCCCCACCCGGAGCCACCGACATCCCCGGCCTGGAGGTCGCCGGCACCGTCGAGGCGCTGGGTACGCCTGCGCCCGTCCCTGCCGCAACACCCGTGTCAACCGGCACCACCCCAGCCGATGCCCCGGAATACGCTCCCGCCCTCGGCGATCGGGTCGCGGCCCTGCTGTCCGGCGGTGGCTATGCGGAGTATGTGACGGTGCCGGCCGGCCAGCTGATCCCGCTGCCCGATGACATGTCCTTCACTGACGCCGCCGCCCTGCCCGAGGTCCTGTCCACCGTCTACTCCAATGTCTTCGCGGGTCCCGAACCCGGTTCGGGCGCCCATCTGGCGGCGGGCCAGTGGCTGCTGGTCCACGGCGGCGGCTCCGGAATCGGCACCTGTGCGATCCAGATGGCCCGGGTCTTCGGTGCCAAGGTCGCCGTCACCGTGGGCAGCGCCCGCAAGGCCGAGTTCTGCCGCGAGCTGGGCGCCGACGCTGTCATCGACTACAAGACCGAGGACTTCGTGACACGCATCAAGGAGGTCACCGCGGCGGCCTCCCCGACCGATGCCTTCGGCGAGCCCCGCAAGCCCGGGGCCGATGTCATCTTCGACGTGATCGGCGCGAAGTATCTGGAGCGCAATATCCGGGCACTGACCACTGGCGGGCGCCTGAGCATCATCGGCCTGCAGGGCGGGGTCAAGGCTGAGATCAACCTCAACGCCCTGATGACCGGGCGCAAATCCGTGATGGGCACGACCCTGCGCGCCCGCCCGGCCGGCCAGAAGGCCGCGATCGTCTCCGAGGTCCGTCGCCGGGTCTGGCCGCAGGTGCTCGCCGGGGCGATCCGGCCCATCGTCCACCGGGTCCTCCCCCTGGGCGAGGCCGGCGCCGCTCAGACCCTGCTGGAGGACGGGACCAGCATCGGCAAGGTCGTGCTCGACGTCGCGGACGCTCACGCCTGATGGGCCTGCTCGACAGATTCCGCAAGCCGAAGGCCCCCACCGCCGACGACCTCTACGGCACCGGCCTGTGGCGTCAGCACCGCGACCGCTTCAACCGTGCGGTGGACCGCTTCTACGACACCGCCCTCGCCGTCCACCGGGAGCACCCGGCGGAGTCGGACGGGACCGGACCGGCCGCGACTCAGGGAAGCGCACACGGACAAGCCACGGCCACAGCAGGCACCTCGGCCCCGGAACCCCCGGCGGAGACCCTGGCACAACTCACCCATACCCTGGGCGAAGCGAGCGCCGCAGTCGATGCCGTCGCGCAGGCAGCGCAGGAGTCCTTCCCGATCGATGGCATGGTCCTGCCCGCGCCCGCCCGCGCCCGGGTGGGCCGCCTGCCGGAGCTGCTCTCGCGCGCTGCCGCCAAGGTCGCCGAGGCCGCCCAGGCCGCCGCTATGAGCCGGGTGGCGCTGCGCACCGGCGGCGATGGGCTCGAGGCCGCGGCGGCAGCGCACCGCTACGTCGCCGATGCCGCAGAACTCGTCGGGCAGTGCTCGGCGATCGCCTCCGGGTGGGGCGAGAACTCCGAACCGTTAAACTCATAGGGTGAATGACCTCAGCGGGATCCGCCTGATCGCAACAGACCTCGACGGTACCCTGCTGCGCCACGGCCAACCGATCGCCCCGGCCACGGTGGCCGCCGTCCGCGCAGCCCTGGATGCCGGGATCGCCGTCCTGCCTGTGACCGGCCGGCCCCTGCACTGGCTGGACATCCTGCGCACCGACCTGCCCGAACTCGACCGCGTGATCGCGGCCAACGGCACCGTGGTCTACGACCTCCACCAAGAGCAGGTGCTGTGGAAGTCCACGATCACACCCGCCCTGACCGGCGCATTCGCCCGGCTTCTGGACGAACGGGTCCCCGACGCGGTCCTGGCCTTCGAAACCCTGGCGGGTTCCGTGGTCGAGCCCTCTTTCAAGGGCCGCACGCCCCGCAACGCCTCCGTCGTCACCCGTGCCGAGGTCGTGTCCGGCGACACCACACCGGAATCCCTGGCCGATGTCATCAAAATCCTGGTACGGATCCCCGGCAACACCGACTCCGCGAAGCTGCAGGACGCCATCGCCCCGCTGACCCGGCTGGATTCCGGCGCCCTGCACGGAACCTATTCCGATCCGCACAACGGGCTGCTCGAGCTGTCCCCCGCGGGAGTCACGAAGGCCCATACGCTGGAGCTCTACACCAGGTCCCTCCAGCTCACCCCGGAACAGGTCGTGGCCTTCGGCGATATGCCCAATGACATCGAGATGCTGCGCTGGGCCGGCACCAGCTTCGCCATGACCGGCGGCCACCCGGATGCGCTGGCCGCGGCGACCGGCGCTTGCCCGGAACTGGACGCGGGCGGCGTGGCCGAACCGATTCGGCGTATCCTTTCAGCGCAGGCCACCCGGTAACCCCGCTGCGGACGCGCCTGCAAACATCGACCCTATCCGGACCACGGACACGATCCACAGACAAGGAGCCCCCACACTCATGATCGACGGCAAGTACACGCTGACCGCTGACACCCCGATGGGACCCAAGCGCGGAGTCCTGACGCTGACCAGTGAGGGCACAGAGCTCAGCGGCGAGCTCACCTTCAGCAACAAGTCGGGCAAGTCCATGGATCTGCCCTTCACCGGCGGGCGCTTCGACGGGGACGACTTCTCGATCTCCGGCAAGCAGAAGGTCGTCGTGTTCTCATTGGAGTACGAGATCACCGGCCGGGTCGAGGGCGATGTGCTCAGCGCATCGGCGAAGACCTCCATGGGGCAGATGAAGATCTCCGGCACCCGGATCTGAACCGGAGGCCGGAGGTCGCTCCGGCCCTGATCACCCCAGGAAGCTCCGCAGGCCGGCGACCAGGCCGTGTTCCTCCACCGGGGGCGCGACGAAATCGGCCAGTTCCTTCAACTCGTCGCGGGCCTGGCCCATGACGATCGCATGGCCGGCCCAGTCGAGCATCTCGGCGTCGTTCGAACCGTCGCCCGCGGCCACGGTGTGTGCCCGGTCCACGCCGAGCAGGTCAGCGACCCGTTGCAGGGCCGAGGCCTTGGAGATCCCCTCCGGCGAGATGTCCAGCCAGTTGCTCCAGCCCACCGAATACGTCACCCCGTGCAGGCCGATCCGCTTGACCGCCTCCGCGAACTCCGGCTGGCTCCCGCCCAGTTCCCGCATCACGATGCGGGTGGCCTTCTTCGCTTTGAGCTCCTCGAAGGACACCACGTTGTAGTCGCCCCCGGCGGTCAGGTCGCCGCGTGGGAAGTCCTCGGACGCCCAGCGCACCAGGTTCTCGTCCTCGACCATGTACAGGGCCGTCGGCATGACGGATTCCATCTGCTCCAGAGCGCTGGCCGGGTCGAAGGTCTCCACGTGCACGGGCTTCCAGCCCAACTCCGTGGCCGGGTCCAATTCCATGATGACCGCGCCGTTGGAGCTGATGACGTAGCCGCGCGTCTGTTCCAGACGGTTGGCCACCTCCAGAGCGCCAACGGGCGCCCGCCCCGTCGCGATCACCACGTGCTGCCCGGCGTCGGCCAGGCCCATCAGATAGTCGCGGACCTCTTCGTGCAGAACGCCGTCGTAGTCGACGACGGTCCCGTCGAGGTCCAGGCCGATCAGGTATCGGGCGGTTGCATCAGCGGCCTGGGCCGCGGCCGTGCTCGTCGTGGTCATGGAACCTCCGGTTTCGTTCATGGCATGGGGTACCGACGCCGAGGCCGTGGCCGGCATTCCGGCCACGGTCCGGAACCGGTTCGGTTCAGTAGCGCGGACCCTCCGGGCCATAGGCGGTCATCCCGCCCAGGTACGGCTGCAGGGCCGCGGGAATGCGGACGGAGCCGTCGGCCTGCTGGTGGTTCTCCAGGATCGCAACCAGCCAGCGGGTGTTGGCCATTGTGCCGTTGAGCGTGGCGACCGGGGTCGTGCGGCCTTCGGCATCGCGTTCGCGAATGTGCAGGCGTCGGGCCTGGAAGGTGGTGCAGTTCGAGGTCGAGGTCAGTTCGCGGTAGGTGTCCTGTGTGGGGACCCAGGCCTCGCAGTCGAACTTGCGGGCCGCGGAATCGCCCAGATCGCCGGCGGCGATGTCGAGCACCCGGTAGGGCAGCTCGCACTTGTTGAGCATTTCCTCCTGCAGGCCGAGCATGCGCGCGTGTTCGGCCTCCGCCTGGTCCTGGTGGACATAGGCGAACATCTCCACCTTCTGGAACTGGTGGACGCGGATGATGCCACGGGTGTCCTTGCCGTAGGAACCGGCCTCGCGGCGGTAGCAGCTGGACCAGCCTCCCATCCGGATGGGGCCGCCGGACAGGTCGATGATCTCGTCCTTGTAGTAGCCGGCCAGGGCTACTTCGGAGGTGCCGACCAGGTACAGGTCGTCGGCCTCCAGACGGTAGATCTCATCCGCGTGTTCGCCCATGAACCCGGTACCGGCCATGATCTCCGGCTTGACCAGGGTGGGGGTGATGACGGGAGTGAAGCCCGCCTTCTGGGCCACGTCCCAGGCCATGGTCAGCAGTGCCAGTTCGAGCCGTGCACCGAAACCGGTCAGATAGTGGAAGCGGGCGCCGGATACCTTGGCGCCGCGCTGGGTGTCGATCGCGTGCAGGCGTTCGCCGATCTCCAGGTGGTCGGCCGGAGTGAAGCCCTCGGCTGCGAAGTCACGCGGGGTGCCCTCCAGCCGCAGGGTCACCGACATCTCCTCACCGCCGGAGGGGACTCCGTCGACGATCAGGTTGGGCAGCTTGGCGATGAGCGCGTCGAAGGTGTTGGCGGCATCGTCGGAATCCGCCTGCAGGGCCTTGACCCGGTCGGACAGGCCCTTGGCTTCCTTGACCAGTTCGGCCTTCTTCGCCTTGTCCTTCTCCTGGGCGACCGTCTTGCCGAAGGCCTTCTGTCCGGCACGGGCCGCTTCGAATTCGGTCAGGGTCGCACGCTTGGCCGAATCGGCCGCGAGGATCTGATCGACCAGCGATTCGTCTGCCCCGCGGGCACGCTGGCTGGCCTTGAACTTGTCCGGGAACTCACGCAACTGCTGTAGATCGATCACATATACAGAGTAGCCGGTGGCTCCGACACATGGGGACTCCGGATCCTGGGGCCCGAGGCCACCACCAATCAGCAACTTGATAGAGCGAACTCAGTTGACACACAGGTTCGTATGAGGCAAACTTGAAGGCCAATGTGGGGCGGGTCAACCGTTCCGCGCTGTTTTGAAGGAAGTCACCTGGCATGAAGAACCTGATCCTCGCTCCCGCAGCAGTTCTCGCGGCCGGCGCCATCGCCCTTTCCGGCACCTCCGCCTTCGCTGCGACGGGTGCATCCTTCTCCGGCACGGATAAGACACATGGCCAGCCCAGGGCACAGGATGAAACGGAATCCGCCGCGCCCCAGGCCAAGGCCATTCTGAGCATCACCCCGCAGTCGATCAAGGCCAGCGAACTGACCACCGACAAGGGTGTGAGCATCCAGGTCAGCGGCCTGCCCGCCGGCGTCACCAAGGTGAACTTCAAGGTCACGCAGAAGGTCGGCGACAAGGATATCGAGCCCTACGAGACCAGCACCGGGGTCGAGGACGGCAAGGCCGGCTTCGACCTAGTCAAGGGCGACGCCTCGGCGGACTCGGATGACTACGTCGGTTCCTACACCGTCACCGCCACCTATGAGGGAGCCTTGCAGACCCTGAGCGGCTCGTTCAAGATCACCACGGACAACGGCGACACGGACCCCAGCGCCTCGGCGACGGCCACCGAAACGGAGACGGCTACGGAGACTCCTTCGGACACCGCCTCCCCGACGGACACTGCGACCCCCACGGACTCGGCGACACCCTCGCAGACCGCCACCGGGACCCCCACGCAGACGGCGACGGCCACCCCCACGGAAACCACGCAGGCCCCCGTGAAAGTCGCCAAGCTGGGAGTCGAGCCCAAGAAGATCTCCGCGAAGAACTTCGTCAACGAGAAGAAGGGCGTCCGCCTGTCGGTCACGAACCTGAAGCCGGGCACCGACGTGAAGTTCACGGTCACTCCCAAGGGCGGCAGCGTCACCGGCCTGGACCGCACAGTGGCCGCCGATGAGAACGGCACGGCCCGCTGGGTCGTCTACGGTGTCAGCGCAAGCAACCCCAGCGCCTATGTCGGCGAATACACCGTCAAGGCCGTCCCCGAACACGGCAAGGCACTGAAATCCGGCTTCACCGTAACCGCCGGTGATCCCAATGCCGGTGGCGGAGACGATTCAGACGACAACGGCCCTGGCGACAACGGCACCGGCTCGGGCGATAACGGTTCGAATGACAACGGTTCGGGCAATGGCGGCTCGGAACTGCCGCAGACCGGTGGCGCCGAGCTGGGCGCAGTGGTCGCGGGTTCCATCCTGCTGTTGGTCGGCGGGGCGAGCATCATGGTGACCCGGCGCCGCAAGACGCAGCACTGAGCACACCAACAGCACCCGTGCCGGGCAGCGCGCCCTGACGGGGTTTGAGCCGAGGGCCCGCAACCGAAAGGTTGCGGGCCCTCGGACTATCCGACTTGATGCGGGCCGGTGGGACGAACGCGAGCACCGACACGCGGACACCCGGACGTGCACAAAAACACTCTTTACATTTGTAAAGCACCGGTTATGATGATGAATGCCCCTGCCGCCGACCGTTCCGAGGAGATGCCCACCGTGTCGGATCACACCGAACCCCTGCCCACCGTGGAGGCCACGGCGCCCGGCCCCGACCCAGTCGCCACGGAATCGCAGGCGGGCCCGGAACCACAGGGCTCACCGGAACCCGAACCCATGATCAACGCCGAGGACCTGGGCATGCGGGGCAAGTCCCCCGTGTTCGAACACGTCGACGCGCAGGTCCCGGCCGGCGGCATGCTCGTCATCATCGGCCCCGAGGGCACTGGCAAGACCGCGTTGTTGCTGTCCCTGACCGGACGGATGAAGTTCACCCACGGCCACGCCACCGTAGCCGGCATCGACGTGGCCAAGCAGCCCCGGCGGGTCCGCAGCATCGCGTCCCTGGGACCGGTCAAGGACGTCACCGACCTCGACGACAACCTGACGATCGAACACCACGTGGCAGAACGCATCATCATGTACCAGCCCTGGTACAAGCCCTTCGCCTCCAAACAACACGTGGCCAGGGCACTCGAGGTGATGCGCAGGGTCTCGGCCCGGGTGTCCGCGGCAATCCAACCGGAACCCGGGACACCCGAGGCGCGCACGGCCTCGCGCGTGGCCACCGGCACCTTCCCCGCCAAGTCCTATGTGGGAGACCTGTCCGATCTGGACCGCTTCCTGCTGGGCCTGGCGCTGGCCCTGTTCGCCCATCCACAGGTCGTCGCAGTCGACGACATCGATCTGCTGCGGCGGCGCGAAGACCGCCAGCGCGCCTGGATGTACGTGCTGGCCGGAATGGAATTGCTGGGCATCGCGGATCCGGACGCCACCTCTCCCACGGACCGAACAGCACTTCCGGCGCCCACCTTCATCGTCAGTTGCGAGGACGCCTCGGAACTGGCCGAGGCGCGCGAGCGCGTCCTCGCCCAGGGCCTGACCCCGCCGCCCCTGGTCCCCGTCCGCCTAAGCGCCGACTGACCCCCGCACAGCCTCGAAACACCGAGAAAACACCGAAGAGCCCTTATGTTCTCATTGCCACTGCTGGAAATCACCCGGTTCCGCCGCCACTTGCTCACCCAGTTGGCGCTGCTGACCGTCATCCTCATCCCGACCGTCTACGGCGGCATCTACCTGTGGGCCAACTGGGACCCCACGGGCAACTCCGACCGCTTGGACGCCGCCGTGGTGAACCTGGACGAGGGCGCGCAGGACCCCAAGCTGGACGCCGGCCGGGAGCTGACCGAAAAACTCACCGGTGAGGACGCCGATGCCGGATTCACCTGGAAGACCACCGATGTGGACAGGGCCGCGGACGGCCTCGACTCCGGGAAGTACGCTGCGGTGCTGACCATCCCCGCGAACTTCTCGCGCGAACTGACGTCGACAGCCGGCGACGATCCCGAGCGCACAGAGCTGAAGATCCAGACCAATGACGCGAACAACTATCTGACCGGCAAGATCGCCTCGGTGGTGCTGGGCCAGGTGCGTGAGAACCTCAACGAGACGACCACCGCCAAGTACGTCGACCAGGTCTATGTGGGCTTCAACGACATCCACAAGAACATGGTCAAGGCCGCGGACGGGGCGGACACCGTCCATGAAGGCGCGGCCAAGCTGGCCACGTCCTCGGACACCCTGGCCGATGGGGCGGGCCAGCTGCACGATGGCGCGGGGCAACTGGTCGACGGCACCGGTCAGCTGCACGATGCGACCGGCAAGGCGGTCACCGGGGCCAAGAGTCTGGCGACCGGGATCGGCAAGATCGACGATGCATCCGGCACCCTGGCCGACGGCTCGGGCAAGCTGGCCGATGGCGCAGGTGACCTGACCACGGGAGCTAAGAAGGTCGCCTCGGGCGCCGACAAGCTCAGCGACACCGCGGATGCCGCGACGCAGAAGGCCGATGAGTTCAAGGACCGCGCCGACACCCTGGTGGACAATACCGTGCCGGTGATCGACCGGGCGGCCGACGACCTGGACGACGCCCACCACAAGGTCAAGGGCGATATCACCGAGCAGCTGCGGGCCCTGCAGAAGAAGTACCCGGACGACCCCCAGGTCAAGAAACTTGTGGAGAGCGCCCAGAGCGTGGGCAAGGACCTGGACGACGCCCACGACCGGGCGACCAAGGGCTTCGAGAAGGCCAAGCAGGCACGCAAGGACACCACAGCCAAAGCCGATGAGCTGATCGGGAAGGTCCACGCCGCCGATAAGAGCATCGGCACCCTGGCCGGCGGCGCACGGACCGTAGCCGACGGCGCCGGCAAACTGCACACCAACACCGTGACCCTGGCCAAGGGGGCCGACAAGCTGCACACCGCCACCGGCACCGCGGCAGACGGCGCGCAGACCCTGGCCTCGGGCTCGGTCCAGCTCGACGCGGCCGCCGGCAAGATCGATACAGCCGCCGGCAAGCTGAACACGGCATCGGGCAAACTGGCCGACGGGGCGGGGCAACTGCACGACGGCGCGACCAAGATCGACGACGGCACGGGGAAACTGGCCACGAGCATCCGCGACGGCGCCAAAGAGGTCCCGACCTACGATAAGGACTCCCGCGATGCGCACTCCAAGGCCGTTGCCCTGCCGGTGACCGGCGATGACACGCCGAAGAACCATGTGGCCTTCTACGGCGAGGGCATGGCCCCCATGTTCATCAGCATCGGCCTGTGGATCGGCGGCATGATCACCTATATGGTTCTGGGCGCGATCCCCTACCGGGCCCTGGCGACCAGCGCGAAGTCCTACCGGATCGCACTGTCGGGCTGGTGGCCGGCGGTGATCTTCGGCTGTCTGCAGGTCGCGGTGCTCTACGCCTTCCTGGTGTTCGTCCTCGACTTCACGGCGGCCAGCTGGATCGCCACCCTGCTGTTCAGCATCATCGTCACGGCGTCCTTCCATGCGATCCACCAGATGTGCGTGATCCTGTTCGGCGGGATCGGCCGTCTGCTCGCCCTGGTGCTGCTGATCCTGCAGCTGGGCGCGGGATCCGGCTCCTATCCGGTGGAACTGGGACCGGGCTTCTTCCAGGCGATCGCGCCCTATCTGCCGATGACCTACGCGATCAAGGGCCTGCGCGCGCTGATCTCCGGCGGCGATCCGGGACAGGTCGCCAGTGCCCTGCTGGGCCTGGTGGTGATCGGTGTCGTGGGCATGCTCGTCAGCGTCATCGCCTGCAACGCCAAGCGGATGATCAAGCTCAAGGACCTCCACCCCAGCTTCACACTGTGACCGCATAGAATGAGATCCATGGACTTCGGCGAGAACTTCCTGCTGACCGCGGTGGCGCTGCTGGTCGTCTTCCTCATCGGCATCGCCATTGGGGTCGCGATCGGCACCGCGCGCACGCGCCGTGCCGTGCTCGGACACGAGCCGGGCACCACCCCCGGCGCAGACGGTTCCGAGGCCGAGGCCCCGGCCGGTCCCACGGCCTCGGCCGAATTGGCGATCCCCGTCAAGCGGGCGGCGATCATCCTCAACCCGTCCAAGCCAGCCGCACGGGCGTTCCGGGCGACCGCCTTCGCGATCTGCCGGCAGGAGGGCTGGGCGCCGCCGCTCATCATCGAGACGCGGATCGACGATTCCGGTTCGGCCATGGCGCGCACCGCTGTGGCCGCCGGGGTGGACGTGGTGATCGCAGCGGGCGGCGACGGCACCGTGCGCGCGGTGGCGCAGGGCCTGGTGACCGCGGGGCTCGCGGACGGGCAGACCAGGCCCGCCATGGGGATCGTTCCGCTGGGCACGGGGAATCTGCTGGCGCGCAATCTGCACATCGTGCTGGAGCGCCCCGAATGGGCTCTGCGGATCGCTCTGTGGGGTGGGGACGCGCCCACGGACGTGGCGGTCGCGCAGATCAGCCCGGACGAGGATGCCAAACAGCACGTGTTCATGGTGATGGCCGGGATGGGCTATGACGCTGCGGTTATGGCCGATACGAACCCGGCGCTGAAATCCAAGGTCGGCTGGCTGGCCTATGTGGAGGCGGGCTCCCGCAAGCTCGGCGGCGACCGGACCAAGGTGTCCGTGAGCTTCGACGACAATCCCGCGAAAACCTACCGGGTGCGCTCGATCGTCGGCGGCAACGCCGGCAAACTGCAGGCCGGGATCGAACTGCTGCCCGGCGCCAGCCTGTCCGACGGCCTGATGGACGTCCTGCTCATCACGCCGAAGAACCTGGCACAGTGGATGGGCGTGTTCGCCTCGATCGGCACCGGCAAGCAGAAGAAGGGCATCCACACGGAGATCGTGCGGTGCAAGACCGTGGAGATCGAAGCGAACGAGGAGATCGAGGTGCAGGTCGACGGCGACGCACTGGGGGCCTCGGACTATCTGAAGATGCAGGTCGTCCCGGCCGGAATCACGATCCGTGTGCCGACCGCCGAGCAGCAGCACCAGATCCGCTTGGAGGACTGGCGGATTCTATAGCCGGCGGACGCCCTGCCGCGGGCTCCTGTGATGCACGCTGAGCGGAGTCTTCGGACACGCCGACAAAAATCCTTGTGATCCCCGAACGACTGCGTAGTCTGGAAGATCCACAGTACATCGTTCGACTTCCTCATCGGAACGAAGGCAGGCAGATCCATGCGGGCAAGGGTTCTTCTGGCACCGGCCGTTCTGGCCGTGGGCCTCATCATGGCCACCACTCAGGTCACGAACGCGCAGGCGGACGCCGCGCTGACCTCTCAGACCGGACAGAGCGCGGCACAGAAAGCCGCCTCCGTGGACATCTCCGCGGGTGACTCGGACCTGGCGACGACGCCGGCGGACCAGCCCTCCGCCCAGCCGACGGACGGCGCCTCCGGGGATGCGACCTCGCCGGCGGGGACCAGCGCAGGTGCCACCGACGGACACGACGATACGACGGCGGTCGACGTCTCGGGCGTCAAGGCAGTGCCCGCCACCGCGAAACTCACCGGCGAGGAATCCGCCAAGGGGCTCAAGGTGACGTTCTCCGGGCTCGAACGCGGGGCCACCTACTTCACCACGGTGGCTGCCGGGCCCACCTCACTTGACAGCGCCACCCCCGTGACCTTCACCGCCGACGCCCCCACCAAGACCGTGACCTATGCGCCGCACGCCGCGGGTATCTCCGGGGGCGAGAACCACGTCTACGTCGAGGACGCCTCCGGGACCCGGCACGAGCTGGCCTCCTTCGAGGTGACCTCGCCGCTGCCCGACCCGCGGTTCACACTGGACACCACGCGGATCTCCACGAACGACCTGGCCGTCAAGGGCGTCAACGTCAAGGCGCAGGCCGCCGGCGGGGACGACGACCACCTGACCGTCAGCCTGCTGGAGCACTTCGCACCGGGCAGCGCACAGAGCGATCCCGAGCCCATGGCCGGGACCTCGGCCGCCGCCGGCGATGACGGTCTGGCCGATATGAATCTCAAGGCGCTCAACATCGACCCGGGCCAGTACTCGGTGGTCGTGTACAACGACGCGGGCACGATCCTGTACGAACAGATCCTCACCGTCGTCGGCTGAGCTCGGCTGAGTCCGGCTGCGGCTGAGACGGTCCGTTCCACGGGCGCTCCGATATCCTCGGGGCGCCCGTTTCGCGTCTAGGCTGGTGGGCGGAAGACCAGCCATCCCCGGCGCCGGACACGCGCCGAACATCCCTACAAAGGAAGAGTCCCATGGCGAAGCTGAAGAAGATCGCACGAGGCCGCAAGCTTGCGGAACAGGCACTGCACGAACGCGGAACGGTCGCCAGCGAACTGGCGGGAAGGGAATCCTCCCACCATGAGGGTTTCCTGGCCCATCTGAATATCAAGACCGGCTGGTTCTTCCTGGCCTTCGCCGCACTCATCGCAGTCCTGTTGCTGCCCACCGGCGACGACCTGCCCCTGGCCGGCAAGCAGGCTCTGGCGATCCTGGCCTTCGCCGTCATCATGTGGGTGACCGAGGCCGTGAGCTACCCGGTGTCGTCGGTGATGGTGCTGGGACTGATCGCGATCATGGTGTCCTTCGCCCCACCCGTTGACGACCCGGGTGCCGGCGCCATGGGAACCGCTGCCTCGCTGAAACTGGCGCTGGGAGGATTCGCGTCCTCGGCCGTGGCACTGGTCGCAGCCGCCCTGGCCCTGGCAGCCGCCATGCAGGCCACCGGGCTGCACAAGAGGCTGGCCCTGCTGGTGCTCAAGTTCGCCGGCGAGAAGACCAGCCACATCGTGGTCGGCGCGATCGTCATCTCCATCATCCTGGCCTTCTTCGTGCCGTCCGCCACCGCCCGCGCCGGCGCCGTGGTGCCGATTCTCCTCGGCATGGTCGCGGCCTTCGGAATGGCCACCAACTCGAAACTGGGCGCCCTGCTCATCATCACGGCGGTCCAGGCCGTGTCGATCTGGAACGTCGGCATCAAGACCGCCGCCGCGCAGAACCAGGTGGCGATCGGCTTCATCCAGGATCAGATGCACACGAATGTGTCCTGGGGCCAGTGGCTGTTGTGGGCCGCCCCCTGGTCGATCCTCATGTCGATCGCACTGTTCTTCGTCATGCGCTGGGCGATCAAGCCCGAGACCGACCGGATCGAGGGCGGACGCGCCGTCATCGATGCGAACCTGAAGGAACTGGGACCGCTGAGCGCCAAGGAGATCCGGCTGATCATCGTGGCCGTGCTGCTGCTGGCCTGCTGGGCGACCGAGGACCTGCACGGCATCGACTCGACGACCACCACGCTCATCGCCATCGGCATCCTGCTGACCCCGCGGATCGGCGTATTCAGCTGGAAGACCGTGGAGAAGCTCATCAACTGGGGCACGCTCATCGTGTTCGCGATCGGCATCTCGCTGGGCAGCCTGCTGCTGAACACGGGAGCCGCGACCTGGCTGTCGGAGAAGACCTTCGGCGCACTGGGGATCTCGAACATGCCGATGCTGGCGATGATCGCACTGGTCAGCCTGTTCACGATCCTCATCCACCTGGGCTTCGCCTCCGCCACATCGCTGAGCTCGGCCCTGATCCCGGTGTTCATCGCGCTGGCCACCTCGATCCCGGGCGGTGCGCAGGGCGGGCTGGGCTTCGTCATCATCCAGCAGTTCGTCATCAGCTTCGGCTTCCTGCTGCCGGTGTCCGCCCCGCAGAACATGCTGGGCTACGGCACTGGCGCCTTCACCGCCAAGCAGTTCCTCAAGACGGGCATCCCGCTGACCGTGATCGGCTATGTGCTGGTCGTGGTGTTGTCGGCCACCTACTGGAAGTGGATCGGCCTGGTCTGAGGAGGATGACCATGAGTGAGCCCGCTCCCGATGTGACCCCGCCCGGGTCCGCGCCGGTTCCCGATCCCGCGTGGAGTTGGAAGCTGCACGATTCGCGTGGGGCCTCGAGCATCTGCACAATGCTGGTGCTGCTGGGCGCCACGGTCGTCTGGATCGCCGCGCTGTCACACGACACGACCCTGTGGGTCCTGGCTCCGGTGCTGGGCGCCGGTGCCGCGGTGATCACCGTGCTGCGGGCTCGGAACCTCTGGCTGCTGGCCTGGGCGATCGTGGCGATCCTCAGCCCCGCCTACTATCTGCCGCTCGCCGGCGGGATGAACTGAGACAGACGGCGGCTGCGGGTGAGCAGTCATTTTGGTCTGGCGCCCGCACGATTCGCAGGCGATTTGGTCCGAGAATCCCGCCTAGAATCAGACCAACTTGACTGCTCATCGAGGAGGATGAACTGAGTCAGTCGGCGTAGAGTTGTGACCCATGAGCATTGAGGACATTCGGCGGGATCTGGACCTGCGAGCAGTCGGGGAGATCTTCTATCTGCGCACCCTGGACCAGTTGACGGTCAACGTCTTGGACGGCGAATCCGGTCTACCCGGCTGGACCCGCAAGCACGTGGCCGTGCACATGATCAACAACGCCGAGGCCCTGATGCGGCTGCTCGATTGGGCGACTACGGGTGTGGAGAACCCCATGTACCCCTCCCGCACGGTTCGCGATGCAGAGATCGAAGAGGGTGTGGCGACGATCGAGGTCTCGGACGTCCGCGGCATCAGCCACGAGGTCGCAGTGGAACTCGCCGCCGCCCTGCCCGAGCCCGAATCCCCCGCCTGGGATGCTCAGGTGCTCAACGGCCGTGGTGAGCCGATCATGGCAGCCGCGATTCCGTGGATGCGGGCGCGCGAGGCCCTGCTGCATGCCCTTGACCTCAACATCGGGATGACCGCCCTGGACTTCCCCACAGCCGCCATCGACCGGCTGCTGACCGACGTGGAAACGGTGTGGGCGGCCCGCGCCGAACCTGCGAACTTCCTCCTGCACATCACCGACCGACCGGATCGCCCCGAACTGGCGAACTACCTCCTGGCCTGCGGCGATGCCGCGGCTTTCAGCGCCGAACCGGTCGAACTGACGGGCGAGGCCGCAGAGCTCGTCTCGTTCCTGCTGGGCAGGGGCTGGCCCCGCGGGCAGGCCCCGGCCGGGACCTCGGCGTCGGTGCCGCAACCACCCGCCTGGCTGTAGAGGAGGCCAAACGCGTTGTGGTTCCCGTTTGGGGCCGTCGCTTCGAAACGACGGCCCCAAGCGGGAACCACGACTGACTTTCCGGGAGCGTCCGCCTCAGCCGCGGCGGGGGCCCTGTTTGGACCGCGGTCCCGCGGTCCGCACGCCCACCACGGTCCCCGTCACCGAGGCCGCGGGCAGTTCCGCGATCGCGTGCGACATCCGCCGCGCCCGGCTGCGCTGGTAGGGATCGGCCACCGTCACGTCCCCGCCCATTCCTGCGGCGAAGATCCGATTCGCCTGGGCCAGCCGGCTCAGCGCCGCATCCAGTTGCACGCCGAGGCTCTGCAGCTGCGAATGCGCGTCTGCGACCTCCTCGCGCAGCTGCAGGATTCGCTTGATCCCGGCCAGACTGACGCCCTCGTCCTGGCTCAGGCTCTGCACCAGGCGCAGCTTCTCGATGTCACTGGCCGAATACCTGCGGCCGCGACCGGGAGTGCGTTTGGGCGTGACCAGACCCATACGGTCGTATTGCCGTAGGGTCTGCGGGTGCATGCCCGCAAGCTCTGCGGCCACGGATATCACGTAGACCGCGGCATGTGGGTCGATCTCCATGGCCACTCACCTCCTCCTTGATTCGATCATGCATCAGTGCGCCGACCGGCACCGGCACGGTGCCGGCCGGCGCCGTGTTCGGTGCCGCGCCGGCGCCGTGTTCGGTGCCGCGCCGGCGCCAGCGCAACTCAGCTGTTCTTCGCCTTCGCGTACAGATCGGCGCGCGGGTCCTCGCCCTCGGTGGCCTTGGCGAAGGCCTCGACCGCCTGCTTCGCGTCCTTGCTCATCCGCTGCGGCACGTGGACCTCGACGGTGACCAGCAGATCGCCGGTGTGCTTCTTCGTCTCGATCCCCTTGCCGCGCACGCGCAGCACGCGCCCCGACGGGGTGCCGGCAGGCACCTTGAGCCGTACGGGGAAGCCGGACAGAGTGGGAACCTGGACCTCTGCGCCCAGGGCGGCCTCGGCGAATGTCACCGGCACGGTCACCCGCAGGTTGTCACCGTCACGGGTGAACACAGGATGCGGTTCGACGTTGACCGTCAGCACCACATCGCCGGCCTCGCCGCCGTTGGGACTGGCCTTGCCCTTGCCGCGCAGGCGGACCTTCTGGCCGTCCTTGACGCCGATCGGCGTGCGCACGTTCAGCGGCGAACCGTTGGGCATCTTGAGCTTGACCGTGGCGCCTTTGGCGGCCTCCGTGAAGGACAGGCGCGTAGACGCCTTGATGTCCCCGCCCTTGACAGGGCCGGGCTGATAGCCCCGGCCACCGCCAAAGCCGCCACCGCCGAAGGCCCCGCCGAACAGATCGGACAGGTCCGGGCCACCGGCACCGCCGAAGCCACCGGGACCGCCACTGTACTGGCCGCGGCCGCCGCCGGAGTTGAACAGCCCGGAGAACACGTCCTCGAAACCGCCACCGGCGCCACCTGGACCACCGGCGCCCGCGGTGAAACGCGCGCCCGAGCCCATCGCGCGGACCTGGTCATACTGCTTGCGGGTCTCCTTGTCGGCCAGCACCTGGTGGGCCGCGCTGATCTCCTTGAACTTCTCCTCGGCCTTCTTATCACCAGGATTCGCATCCGGATGGTACTTGCGAGCCAGCTTCCGATAGGCCTTTTTGATGTCCGCGTCGGAGGCGTCCTTGTCGACCCCGAGGACCTTGTAGTAGTCCTTCTCGAACCACTCATTCTGAGGCCCGGCGTTCATCTGGCACCTCCTTTCCGCAGGACGTCATTCCCGCTTGCGGGATCACTCCCGCTGATTGTCTTCATCGTTTCCAAAATCTTATGGCGGTGGCGGCCAATCCCCCGGCTTGTCCCGGGAATCGACCGCCACCGATCATGTATGCGCCCACTCAGTCGGAGGTCACTCCTCCGGCAGGTGCACGCCTACGCGGGCCGCGCGGATCACGCGCTCGCCCAGCTTGTAACCCGGCTGCATGACGAGGAACACGGTGGGCTCCTCGACTGCGCCGTTGGGCTGCTGCATCAGAGCCTCGTGCAGAGCGGGGTCGAACTCGTCGCCCACCGCGCCATACTGTTCGACGCCCACCTTGGACAGCGCCTCGAGCAGCTTGTTCACATGGGTCTCGAAGGGCCCCGTGACATCGCCGGCGTCGGCAGCCAGCTTAACCTCGTCGAGCACCGGGATGAGCGCCTCGACCAGGGCAGCCGAACCGGCCTCCTTGGCCTTGGCCTGATCGCGCTCCGAGCGGCGGCGGTAGGCCGCGTACTCGGCGTTCAGACGCTGCAGGTCATCCAGGTACTTCGCGGCCTCATCGGCCACCGGGGCCTCGGCGGTCCCTGCCGTGGCGTCCGAGCCCTGGCCGGCCGTGGCGTCTGCCGACGCACCGTCCGTCGGGGCCGAGGCCGCGGATTCCTCCGCGGCCTCGGCAGCTGCTGCGGCGTTGCCGTCGGCGGCCGCCCGCTCGGCTGCGGATTCCTCCGCGGTCTGTTCCTGCGGCTCGCGCACCTCGCCCGTCTCCGGGTCGATGCGGCGCTTGTCGGCGAAGGTGAACGACTGTTCCTGGGACTCGCCCGAAGCGCCGCCCTGATCAGGAGTAGTCATTACTTCTTCTCCTCGTCATCGTCTTCCACGACCTCGGCGTCGACGACATCGTCATCGGCGGAACCGGTGGACTCGGCACCCTCGGCGCCCGCCTCCGGAGCGGCGTTCGCGTACAGGGCCTCGCCCAGCTTGGTCTGCGAGGCGGTCAGCTTCTCCAGCGCGGATTCCACAGCGGAATCGTCGTCGCCCTTGAGGGCTTCCTTCAGCGCGTCGACGTCGGCCTGGACCTCGGTGCGGACATCTTCGGGCAGCTTGTCCTCGTTGTCCTTGATGACCTTCTCCGTGGAGTAGGCCAGGTTCTCCGCCTGGTTGCGCTTATCGGCGGCCTCACGGCGCGCCTTGTCCTCATTGGCGTGCTCTTCGGCTTCCTTGACCATGCGATCGATGTCGCTCTGGTCCAGGCCCTGGCCGCCGGTCAGCGTCACGGACGCCTCCTTGCCGGTGCCCTTGTCCTTAGCGGACACGTGCACGATGCCGTTGGCGTCGATGTCGAAGGACACCTCGATCTGCGGCACGCCACGGGGGGCCGGGGCGATGCCGGACAGTTCGAAGTTGCCCAGCAGCTTGTTGTCCGAGGTGAACTCGCGCTCGCCCTGGTACACCTGGATCGACACGGAGGGCTGATTGTCCTCGGCCGTGGTGAAGGTCTCCGACTTCTTGGTGGGAATCGGGGTGTTGCGCTCGATCAGCTTGGTCATCACGCCGCCCTTGGTCTCCAGACCCAGCGACAGCGGGGTCACGTCGATCAGCAGCACGTCCTTGCGTTCACCCTTGAGCACGCCGGCCTGGACGGCGGCGCCGATGGCGACGACCTCGTCCGGGTTGACGCCCTTGTTGGGCTCACGGCCGTCGGTCAGCTTCTTGACCATGTCGGACACGGCGGGCATACGGGTCGAACCGCCGACCAGCACGACGTGGTCGATCTCGGAGACCTTGACGCCGGCGTCCTTGATGACGGTTTCGAAGGGCTTGCGGGTGCGCTCCAGCAGATCCGAGGTCAGTTCTTCGAACTTCGCGCGGGTCAGCGACTCGTCCAGGTGGATCGGGCCGTTCTCGCTCATCGACAGGTACTGCAGGCTGATGTTGGTGCTGGTCGCCGAGGACAGTTCCTTCTTGGCCTGTTCCGCGGCCTCCTTCAGGCGCTGCAGGGCGGTGGTGTCCTTTGCCAGGTCCACGCCGTCCTTGTTCTTGACCTGCTTGATCAGGTAGTCGACGATCCGCTGATCCCAGTCGTCGCCGCCCAAGCGGTTATCGCCCGAGGTGGCGCGCACCTGAATGGTGGAGAAGTCGTCTTCGTCCTTGCCGACTTCCAGCAGGGACACATCGAAGGTGCCGCCACCGAGGTCGAAGACCAGGATGAGTTCGTCTTCCTTGCCGCGCTCCAGGCCGTAGGCCAGGGCCGCTGCGGTCGGTTCGTTGATGATGCGCAGGACGTTCAGGCCGGCGATCTGGCCGGCGTCCTTGGTCGCCTGGCGTTCCGCGTCGTTGAAGTAGGCGGGGACGGTGATGACCGCGTCGGTCACCGTGTCCTGCAGGTATTCCTCAGCATCGTGCTTGAGCTTCTGCAGGATGCGGGCGGAGACCTCCGGTGCGGTCATGGACTTGCCACCCAGTTCGGTGGTCCAGTCGGTGCCCATGTGGCGCTTGACGGAGGCGACCGTGTTCTTGACGTTGGTGACGGCCTGGCGCTTGGCGATTTCGCCGACCAGGGAGTCGCCGTTCTTGTTCACCGCGACGACCGACGGGGTGGTGCGGCCACCCTCCGCGTTCGCGATGACCTTCGGCTCGCCGCCTTCCAGAACGGCGACGACCGAGTTCGTGGTTCCGAGGTCGATACCCACTGCACGAGACATATGTTGAATCCTTCCCTTGACTATCGCTGTCTGTTGCGCCCGGGGCCGGTCCCGCTGTGCGGGGCCTCCTGAGCGCCTCCGGCTCAATCCTTCTGCATCGGACCGAACCAGTCAAACTGCTTGTCAGTAAACTTGCGTACACCTGACTCAACTATAGGGGCGCGGGGTTTATTCCGAGCGGGTGAAAAAGTTTTCCGGAGGGGCGTTTCCCAGTCGATGAAAGCGTGCTTCATCGACTGGCCGGTTCATGTAGCCCTGCAGGTCCGGGGACTGCATGAACCGGCCGGTGGATGAGTCAAGGGCGTATCGAGTGGGAAACACCGCCGGACCAAGGTGACCCTCACAACAGAAAATTGACTTTAAGTCATATACACCTGAACCTGTGCCACACTAACGGCATGACCACAGAGAACCCCGCCGGCGCCCCACCCACCACAGGCACCGAGCTGTCCACCCGCATGGACCGCCTGCCGTTCACCCGCAAACATCTGCATATCCTGACCTCCTCGGGTATCGGTTGGGCCCTGGACGCGCTGGACGTGGCACTGATCTCCTATGTCGTCGTCGTGCTCAAGGTCCACTGGGACCTCAGCGCCTCCGCGCAGAGCTGGATCGTCTCCCTGGGCTTCATCGGCATGACCCTGGGCGCGATCTTCGGCGGGCGCATGGCCGACCGCTTCGGCCGCCGCACCATCTTCGCCGTCACCCTGTTGGTCTTCGGCATCGCCTCGGCCGTGGCGGCGTTCGCCCCCGGCCTCACCCTGTTCCTCATCATGCGCCTGTTCGTGGGCTTCGGCATCGGCGCGGAGCTGCCCGTGGCCAGCACCTATGTCAGCGAGTTCGCACCCCCGCGCATCCGCGGGCGCATCGTCGTCATTCTCGAGGCCTTCTGGGCCGTGGGCTGGCTGGGCGCAGCGCTCCTGGGCTACTACGTCGTCCCGCACTTCGGCGACTGGGGCTGGCGCCTGGCGTTGCTGGTGGGCGCGCTGCCCGCGCTCTACGCGGCCTTCGTCCGCGCGGGCCTGCCGGAGTCGATCCGTTTCCTGGCCGGCCGCGGCCGCGTCGACGAGGCGACCCGGGTCGTCACCGCCTTCGAGGCCTCGGCGCCGCTGCGCAGGGCCGCCGGGCCACAGCGGAGCGGGCAGTCGGGCACCCGCCTGCTGACGGCCACTGCTCCCGCCGATCACTCCGCTGCCGAGGCCAAGGCGAGCGCGACCGCCCGCCCCACCGCGGCCTCGGCGGCGGAATCCGGCGCTCAAGCCCCCGCTGTCAAGACCCGGTTCGCCGATCTGTGGGCCAGTGGCCAGGCGCGGAACTCCACTGCGTTGAGCCTGGTGTGGTTCTTCGTGAACTTCAGCTACTACGGCGCGTTCATCTGGATCCCCAGCATTCTGCACGCGCAGGGCTACGACATCGTGAAGTCATTCGGCTTCACCCTCATCATCACCCTGGCCCAGCTGCCCGGCTATGCGGTGGCCGCCTGGCTGGTGGAGCAGTGGGGGCGCCGCTGGACGCTGGCGGTGTTCCTGCTCGGTTCGGCCGGCAGCGCCCTGGCCTTCGGCAATGCGCACTCGGTGGCGTGGATCCTCATCACCGGCTGCCTGCTCAGCTTCTTCAACCTGGGCGCCTGGGGTGCACTGTACGCGATTTCGCCCGAGGTCTTCCCCACCCATCTGCGCGGCACCGGCACCGGCTGGGCGGCGGGGTTCGGGCGGATCGCCTCGATCATCGCACCGCTGCTGGTCCCCGCGGTCCTGGCCGCGGCATGGGGCGGGGCGGGCGTGCTGTTCACGGTCTTCGCACTGTCGTTCCTGGTGGCGGCGGTTGCGGCCCTGTTCCTCAGCGAGCAGACAGGCCAGGCCCTGCGCGACTGAGGTGCGGCGCTGGTTCGAGGCTCAGCGCGTAGGCTCGGCCTATGGAACAGAGCACACCGCGTCCCACAGTCCTCACCGCCGAGGGCCCAGTGCTGGGACTGACCATCGCCGGCGCCGCGGGGTCCACGGCCGAACAGGCGCCGCCATCCACCACGCCGGCCCCACCGACGGCGGCATCCGCCCCGGAGCCCGGTGTTCCCCTGCACCGGTTCCTGGGCATCCCCTATGCCGCATCTCCAGTGGGTGAGAACCGATTCCGCGCGCCGCAACCCGCACCCGTTCACACCGAGCCCCTGAACGCCGAGCTCTTCGGTCCCGTCCCACCGCAGTTCGGCGCCCCGGGGGCTCCGGCCGCGCACCGTGAGGGCGAAGACTGGCTGACGCTGAACATCTGGACGCCGCATTTGCCGCAGGCGGGGCACCTGCCTCAGGCGGAGCATTCCGGCACACCTGCCCAGGCCCCCTCGCCAGCCCAGGCCCCGCCGCAGGCTCTCCTGCCGGTCATGGTGTGGATTCACGGCGGCGCCTATGTCATGGGCGCATCCGCCGAGCCGGTCTACGACGGTGCCGAATTCGCCCGGCTGGGCTGTGTGTTCGTCAGCCTCAACTACCGCCTGGGCATGGAGGGCTTCGCGCAGTTCCCCGATGCGCCGGCCAACCGCGGCCTGCTGGACCAGGCGGCCGCCCTGCGCTGGGTGCGCGACAATATCGTGAACTTCGGCGGCGACCCGGACAATGTGACGGTGTTCGGCGAATCGGCCGGCGCCGGCTCCATCCTGTGTCACCTGTCTATGCCCGGCTCCCGCGACCTGTTCCACCGCGCCATCCTGCACAGCCCACCGACCATGGTGGTCACCCGCACGCTGGCCGAGGACGTCACCGCCGAATTCGCCCGCGTCGCCGCGGCCGCGGGGCTGGTTCCGGACACTGCGGGCCCGGTTCCGGACGCCTCGGGCCCGGTTCCGGACGCCGCAACCGCAGCGTCCTTCGCCCGCCTGTCCCCCACCCAGTGCCTGGACCTGATGGGCCGAGTGGTCGCGGGACAACAGAGCCGGGCACCGCACTGGGGCCGGGCGGTGGGCTTCACCCCACCACTGGTGCCTGTGGTCGACGGCGAGGTCCTGCCCACCGATCCGTGGCAAGCCGTGCGCGACGGCGCCGGTTCCGGCGTCGACGTGATCATCGGGCACAACGGCAACGAGTTCACCCTCTTCATGCTGGATGACCCGCAGCCGATCGACGCGGAGCGCGCCGCCCGCCGCGTCGCGCTCATGGGACCCGCGGAATACCCGGGGAATACAGGTACTCCCGCCGTCGAGTCCTACACGTCCTTGCTTCCCGGTGCCACCGCAGAAAAGGTCTTCGAGGCAGTGCAGTCCGATCGTGTCTTCACGATCGCGGCCCTGGACGCCGCCGCGGGCCGGGCCGAGGCGACGCAGCAGACCGGCAGGACCTTCGTGTACTTCTTCGACCCGGAGCCGGCCGGGGGCCATGGCGCCCCACACGCCGCCGATGTCCCACTGATCTTCGACCGGTTCGACACGGACATGGGCCGGCGGTTCTATCCGGAAGCGACCGCGGCCGACCATACCCTGAGCCTGCGGATGCGCCGATCCTGGCTGGCCTTCGCCACCACCGGCGACCCGGCCACCGCGGAATCCGGTGCCTGGCCGGAGTGGACTGCGACCTCGGATTCGGCCTCGAACCCAGCCGCTGCACCCACAGATGCCGCCGGAGCCGTCGTCCGCATCTGGGACTATGCGCCCCGCAATGCCGAACACCCGCTCCTGCAGCGCTGGAGGGCCTTCGCCGCCGACGGCGCACGGTCGCTCGACCTGCTCGACTGACCTCGGCCGGGGCCGCCCGATCGTTCCACGTCCTGTTTCAGAATCCACCGTTCATCCAGTGAATTCTGAAATAAACAGTCCAATGATGTGGCGTACCCGACTGCGGATATGCTGAAACGCATGCGCGACCCCGACCACCCCGAGCCCACGGACCCAGACGACACCACGGAATCCGGCGCTTCCGAACCCGGCACAACCGAACCGCAGGCCCCCAGCCTGCGCGACATCCTCCCCTGGGAGGGCAAGGCACGCACCGGGGACAAGGTGTTGCTGGGCTTCCTCATCGGCATCCCGATCTTCTACCTCATCATGTGGCCCCTGCGGCCGATGCTCATCGCGAAGATCCCCGTGGTGTTCTCCATGGTCACCGGCGCCAAAACCGTCGTCGCAGGCGCCGGCGCATTCGCCGCGGTCGAGGGCTTCCCGCTGTGGCTGGTGATCGGCGCTGGACTGATCGGCATGATGAAGTTCGACTGGCTGTGGTGGTACGCGGGCAGGCGCTGGGGCGATCGAGTCGTCAACATGTTCGCGCAGGACGAGAAGTCGCGTAAGCGCTTCCACCGGCTCAAACGCCTGCCGCGCTGGGTCCTGCTCACCCTTGTGTTCTTCGGCCGTTGGCCCGGAGTGCCGGGTACCATCACCTGGCTGGTCACCGGCTGGTCGCGCGTGAGCTTCGCGCTGTTCTTCACCATGAACCTGCTGGGCAACCTGCTGTTGGCGGTCCTGGTCGCGGTCATCGGCTATGAGATCGGGCAGCCCGCCGTCGACTTCCTCAAGTTGGTCGACAAGTACGCGATCTGGATCTCGCTGGCGATCATCGTGGGCGTGGCCCTCTGGTCGGCCCGCGGCACCCTCAAATCCGAGGGCTCCGACGATCCCAAGACCGCGCGCCCCGACGCCGGGCCCCCGGATTCGCCCCAGCAGGACACCTGAACCGAACGCCGGAACCACAGAACACCAGTCACAGCCGAACAACCGGTACAGCCAGAAAGGCCCAGCCTTGGCCCTGAGGGATCTCTTCGCCGACACCCGCCCACTGCGGGTCCCGACGTTCAAACGGATGTTCTACGCGAATATCGTCACGACGATCGGCGCGCAGATGTCGATCGTCGTGGTGCCGGCGCAGATCTACGCCATCACCCAGGACTCCGGGTATGTGGGCCTGGCCGGGATCTTCGGACTGGTGCCGTTGGTCCTGTTCGGCCTGTACGGCGGGTCCCTGTCGGATTCGATGGACCGCCGCAAGCTGCTGCTGGTGAGCAGCACGGGCCTGACGATCGCCAGCTTCCTGCTGTTCCTGTGGGCACTGATCGGCACACACAATGTGTGGCTGATCCTGTTCACCCTGGCATTCCAGCAGGCGTTCTTCGCGGTCAACCAGCCGGCGCGCACGGCGATCCTGCCCTCGCTCCTGCCCACCGAGGTACTGGCGGCGGCGACCACCCTGAACATGACGGTGGGCCAGTTCGGCGCGATCGTCGGCCCGCTGGCCGGCGGCATGCTGATCCCGCTGATCGGCTTCCCGCTGCTCTACCTGATCGATACGATCGGCATCCTGGTGAGCATGTGGGCCGTCTGGCGCCTGCCGGCCCTTCCCCCGGGCGGCCACGGTCTGCCCGGCTCCGCAGTGGCTGATGCCTCGGCCCCGGAAGCCGCAGTTCCAACCCCGGAGCCGCCCGCCCGGCCGAGGGCCGGATTCCGCAGCGTCTGGGAGGGCCTGGTCTACCTGTCGCGCAGCCCGATCCTGATGATGAGCTTCTTGGTCGACATCATCGCGATGCTCTTCGGCATGCCGCGCGCCCTGTTCCCGCAGATCGCACACGAGTCCTTCGGCGGCCCGACCGACGGCGGCTTCGTCTTCGCGCTGTTGTCGGCCGGGATCGCGATCGGATCCGTGCTGGGCGGGCTGTTCTCCGGCTGGGTGTCAAAAGTGCAGAGGCATGGCCTGGCCGTGCTGGTGGCGATCATCATCTGGGGTGCGGCGATGGCGCTGTTCGGCGCCGTGCTGCCGCTGGCCGGGTCGTTCTGGTGGCTGGCGCTGCTCGGCGCGATGCTCTTCCTCATGGTCGGCGGCGGCGCCGACGTCATCAGCGCCTCATTCCGCAACACCATTCTGCTCGAGGCCGCCGACGACCGCGTGCGGGGCCGCCTACAGGGCGTGTTCACCGTCGTGGTGGCCGGTGGCCCGCGCCTGGCCGATGTGCTGCACGGCTATGCGGCTAATACGGTGGGCACCGCCTGGGCGAGCGCCGGCGGCGGCATCCTGGTCGTCCTCGGCATCGTGATCGCGGCCGTCCTGGTCCCGTCCTTCGCCCGCTATCGTTCGGGTGGCGCGCGCAGCAACCTCTGACCGATTCGGGCCGAGGACACCGCCGGCCGGGCACGGCGCGTTGCGCGCAGCGGCCGGGCTCAGGACCGCGGCCGAGGTCACCGCGCGGCGGCCGGCCGCACGCCCCACACGGCCACCGCGGCGATGGCCAACACCAGTCCCGAGGCCACCAGCGCGGCCGGCATCCCCCACAGGTTCGCCACCACTGCGGCCAGCACCGGCCCGAAGACGCGACCGGCGTGCTGCGCTGCAACCGTCAGCCCCAGTACGCGGCCCACGCGATTGGCCGGCAGCATATCGCGGATGCCGGCGGTCAGCGCGGGCATCAGGCCGCCCATCGCCAGGCCCAGCACGAAGCGCAGGCCGGTGAAGACCCATACGGAGCCGGTCAGCGGTTGGACCAGGGACACCACGGCGCCTGCCAGCAGGGACCAGATCAGCATGCGCGTGTTCCCATAGCGGTCGGCGGCCCGGCCCAGGAAGGGCCCCGCGACCATGGTGCCCGCGGCGGTCGCCGCCAGGGCGATCCCGCCCCACAGGGTCGGATTCGCGAGCCCGGCGGAGCCCACGGCTCCCGCTCCCAGGGCCGCGGTGGCACCCGAGGCACCCGTCGCCTCGGCACCGGCTGTCGCGCCCGCCTTGGTTATCGCGCCTGCATTGGTCAGCAGTTCGCCCATATAGACGGTGATGAACGGCTCCACGGCCAGCTGCGCGAAGGTGATGAGCCCGGAGACCGCGACCAGCACCGTGAGCACAACGGGCAGCGCCACCCGGGGCAGCTGTGCTGTGGGCTGGTTCGCCGCGCGATCGACGACCTGAGTGCCGCCACCGGGCACTGCGGACGTGGCGGCCGGGGCCTTGGCCGGTACCCCGGGCGGTGCTTCGGCGAGCGCGGGCGGATTGCGCATGAACAGCACGACGCCCAGGAACGCCACGAAGATCAGGCCGCCGACAACAGCGAAGCAGGCGCGGGGACCGATCGATTCCGGCAGGATCCCGCCGAGCACCGGGCCCAGCAGGCTGCCTGCCATGTTCCCGCTGGTCAGCACGCCCAGGGCGAAGGCCCGGCGGCCCGGCGGGGTCTGGTCGGCCACCAGGATCGAGGCCCCCGAGGCGAAGCCGCCCAGCAGCCCGGTCAGCACGCGGAAGGCCAGCAGCCACCACACGTCGCCGGCCAACCCGGTGATGCCGATCGCCACGGCCATGCCCAGGCTCGATCGCACGAGCATCGACTTGCGGCCCCAACGGTCGCCCATCCACCCCCACAGCGGGGCGGTCACCGCCGCGACGAGGAAGGTAGCGCCGAAGCACACCGCGGACCAGGTCACCACCGCTGCATCGTCGGTCACGCCCAGGGCGCGGATGTAGACGGGCAGGAACGGAATGAGCATAGTCATGCCGACGATCGTCGTGAAGGTGCCGAAGGTCGCGACGACCAGATTCCGCACCCAGGGATCGGCGGCACCGGTCCGATCGGCTCTCGACTCTGGGCTGTGCATGCCACCGTTCTACCCCGCCGCCGGATTGCAAGACGTAACGTATCGCAATGTGGTCAATGGATGATTTTCGGGTTCTCCGTCGAATCCGGCGAAACTCACATTAGGAACTCGCCTCAGAACCGGTTATGCTGGTTACGTTGCTACGCGATCATGCGTAGCGTTTCTGGCGATCCGGATTGGGTAGTTGCGTCCGCCGTCATTATGGCTTAACTTCAGCGCGTGTCTACCTTCCGCGCTGCGACTTCCGCGGAACGCACCCATTGGCGTCACCCTTTCGGAACTTCTCCGTTCGGTCCATGTCGACCAAGTATTGCTTTCCGCACCTAAACAGCCGGCTCGCAGTGAGTCGACTCAACGCCTGCCGGGCAAATGGTCCGGTGGTCAAACAGTGAGGAATAAACACATGGCCAATGGAACTGTGAAGTGGTTCAGCTCGGAAAAGGGCTTCGGCTTCATCGAACCGTCCGACGGATCCGCTGACGTCTTCGCGCACTTCTCCGCGATCGAGGGCTCGGGCTACCGCAACCTCGAAGAGGGCCAGGCCGTCGAATTCGAGTCCGAGGTCGGCCCCAAGGGCCCGCAGGCCACCAGCATCCGCGGACTGTGATCTCTGCGGGCCTCTAGCCCGCTGATCATCCGCCGCGGTGCGGCACTGCCATAGTGCAGAGCCCTACCGCGACTCAATGCCCCGAAACCGGAGCGACACCCCTGTATACAGGGTCGGCGTTCCGGTTTCGGGGCATTTTTGTATGCGGCGCGCGCAACGTACCTTCATGCCTGCACACCTTCATGCCAAGAATGGTTGCGTTTTCAACTATACTTCGGTAGCCTCGGTTCTGCAGAACCACCATCGACCTCCGGACTTACCGGAGTACATGAAGGAGCTGAACCACATGATCAACATTCGCAAGGCACTGACGCTCGGCGGCGCGACGGCGGCACTGGTCGGCGCATCGTTCCTGGGCGGAACTGCAGCCATGGCAGCGGGCCCCGACTACGGCGGCGGCGCAGTCGCACCGGGTAGCGGCCAGAGCTCCATGCCGGTCAACATCGTCGGAGAATCCGTCGATCCCGGTGAAGCCGTCGCCGCGCCCGCACCCAAGGCCCCCAACGGTTCGCCCGTGCAGGTCGAGTCCCAGCAGGGCCTGCAGGTCCACGACGGCAAGGTCACCTATCCCAGCGCCGGCTACTACCACTGGTCCTTCCAGTCCGAGGACGGTTCCTACACCGGCACCGTTTTGGTCCGCGTCGGCATCGACTGATCGTAAGCCGATCCCCAGGCCACTTGCGGCACCGACCGGCCCGGCTCGCAAGTAAAACGCCCCGAAACCCGAGCACTACCCCGCATACAGGGGTGGCATCCCGGGTTCGGGGCGTTTCGCATTCAAAGGCGGCCGGCGTCTTCGGGCGGCCTCGGGCCCGCGGGGCCGGAAGGCCTTCAGGCCCGCAGGGCCAGGGCGAAGGGCAACACCGCTGCGGCACCGGCACGCCTGAGTTCGCGGCCGGCCATGGTCAGCGACCAGCGGGAGACGACCTCGGCGTCGACGAGGAGCACCACCTGGCCCGCGACCGCCTGCGCCAGTTCCGGAGAGACGCCGAAGGCCTGGTCCAGACCGCGCACCCGGAAGGCGCTGTTGACGTCCGGGCTGCCAGGATCGTGCTTCAGGTCCAGGTCACCGGCATCCGTCATCCGCCCCACCTGCGCCAGTTCATGGGCCAGGGAGCGCACCGTGCCTGGCCGGTTCACACTGGGCATGCCGACCACCACCTGCGGACGCGCCTGCCAGTCCCATTCCCCCAGCACCTGGATGCAGTACTTCCCGATGTTCGCGGGCACCGGCTGGTCCCCGGCCGCAGGCGACAGGAATTCGCGCAGCATCTGACCGGGCCCCAGGTCCGTCAGACGGGCGATGACCCGGCCGGGCTCCACCCGTTCCTCCTGCGGGATCCGACCCTTGAGGTCCACCCCGACCTTGGCCATGCCCGAGGGCCACGAAGCCCGCGGGTCCAAGGGCACCCCGACTCCCGCAAGCATCTGCCTGGCGGACTGGGCGCCGGCATCGCTGACCTCCTGATTCCACCACACCCCAGCGCAGATATCGCAGCGGCCGCAGTCGTGCGCCGTCGGGTCGTCCAGCGCCTGCGCCAGGAAGCGCATCCGGCAGATCCGCCCGACCTCGTATTCGAGCATGCCCTGCGCCTCGTCGCGGCGAGCCTGCGCCACCGCCGCGTAGCGCGGTGCGTCATAGGTCCACCCGCGCCCGGTCGACACATAGCCGCCGGCCACCCGGTCCACTGCCCCGTCGACCTGCAGGGTCTTCAACAGCAGTTCCAGACGGGAGCGCTTGATGCCCACCAGCGGTTCGAGCGCCGGCACGGACAGCGGCAATGCGCCGATCGGTCCACCGCCGGGGCCGTAGTCGTCTGCACCGTATTCCTCCCCGGCCGGCGCGGCGTCGTCCAGGGCCGCCAGCACCGCCCTGGCCTCATCCTCGTCCGGCATCGAGGCGGTTGCGAAGTACTCCCAGATGTCAGGGTCCTCATTACCCGGCAACAGCAGCACGTCGGCGGAATCCGTCGCACGGCCGGCACGGCCCACCTGCTGGTAGTAGGCGACGGCGGAGCTGGGCGCGCCCAGGTGGATGACGAATCCCAGATCGGGTTTGTCGAAGCCCATGCCCAGGGCGCTGGTCGCGACCAGGGCCTTGAGCTCGTTGTCCTTGAGAGCCTGTTCCAGGCGGACGCGTTCGTCGGTGTCCGTGCCGCCCGTGTACGTGGCGACATCCCAGCCGGCCTGGCGCAGCGCGCGCGTGGTGTCCTGGGCCGCGGAAACCGTCAACGTGTAGACGATCCCGGATCCGGTGAAGTCCCCCAAGTGTTCACACAGCCAGGCGATGCGCTTGGCCGCGGGCCAGGTGGCGGCGACGCCCAGGCGCAGGGAGTCCCGCGACAGGGCGCCGCGAACCACCAGGGTGTCGCGGCCCAGCTGAGCGGCCACGTCCTCGACCACGCGGGTATTGGCCGTTGCAGTGGTCGCCAGGACCGGCAGATCGCCGGGCAGAGTTTCCAACAGCGCGCCGATGCGCCGGTAGTCGGGGCGGAAGTCATGGCCCCAGTCGGAGATGCAGTGGGCCTCGTCCACGACGATCATGCCCACGCCGCCCAGCAGCCGACCCAGCACACGTTCGCGGAACTTGGGGTTCGTCAGGCGTTCGGGCGAGATCAGCAGGACGTCGACGTTGCCCGCGTCCAGGTCCGCCAGGACTTCGTCCCATTCGGTGGCGTTCGAGGAGTTGATCGTCACCGCGTGCACGCCTGCGCGCGCCGCAGCTGCGACTTGGTCGCGCATCAGCGCCAGCAGCGGCGAGATGATGAGCGTTGGCCCGGTGTTGCCGGAAGCCGCAGTACCCGGCATACCGGTGCTCTGGCCGCCCCAGCCCATGCGGATCAGCCGGGCCGCGACGAAGTACACCGCCGACTTGCCCCAGCCGGTGCGCTGCACGACCAGCACCCGTTTATGGTCCGCGACCAGGGCCGCGATCGCCTCGAACTGGCCGTCACGGAACTGCGCATCCGGCCGACCCGTGAGTTCGCGCAGGATCTCCACCGCCGCCGCGTGCAGGGCGGGGTCGGCGGCGGGCCCCGCGGATTCCGCGCCTGAACCGTTCATCTCATCCATGCCATCCACTCTAGGCTGAGGCACTGACACGGCTGTCCTCTGCACATTCCAGCGGCACCCCATCCAGGACGTGCGGGCCTCTGCGGGAACCTATCGCATGAGGAACCTATCGCATGGCGCGGCGGTTCTTCCGGATGGTCTCCCCACGTATCGTGAACAGGCTGATGATCGTGCCGATGTAGAGGAATCCCAGGGTCAGCAGGAACAGAATTCCCTTGAGGTACTTGCCGATGTAGAAGTACTGCAGGCCGGCGATGAAGAAGAAGCCGACGATCGTCAGGATCAGCGCGATACCCGGATCCTTCAGCGGTTCGGCGGGCTGGTACGGGTTGTAGGCCATCGTTCCTCCTGAGAAGACGGATACAAGTGTCGTTGACTCGATTCTTCCAGGTTCGCGCCCACCGCGCACTGGGGCTGCCCCCCTGGCCCTGCCGCAGCGCGAGCCGCAGGCCAGACGGCCATCGGCCCGCGCCCCTCTGTCGCGCCCTCGGCCGCGCCGCTGCCGCATCCCCTTGGCCAGCGCGTGTCCGGGCCCGCGATCCTTGGTAGATTTGCGGGGTCTATTCCAACACCGCCCGCGGACACGGAGCCGCAGGGGCACACAGGCAAGGGGAGCACATGCAGGCACGGGACCTCGGCGTCGCGATCGGAACCGGCACGCCCGGAGAGTACAACGCGATCACCGATGTGGCGGGGGTGTCGGTGGGACACACGACCCTGATCGAGGGCGAGGGCCCGCTGACGGCCGGCCGCGGCCCGGTGCGCACCGGCGTCACCGTCATCGACCCCGTCCCCGACGACATCTGGACGGCGCCCGTGTTCGCCGGTTTCCACCGCCTCAACGGCAAGGGCGATATGACCGGCATCCAGTGGTTGCAGGAATCGGGGATGCTCTCGACGCCCATCGCCCTGTCCAACACCAATGCGCTGGGCACCATCCGCACCGGGCTGATCCGGGCGCGCGCGGCACTCGCGGCGACGAATGAGGAACACAATGCGGTGTTCTCCGGCCAGCCGGTGTGCGGCGAGACCAACGACTCCACGCTCAACGACATCGCCGGCTTCCACATCACGGAGGACCATGTGGCGCAGGCGCTGGCCGCCGCGCATTCCGGCCCGGTGGAAATGGGCAATGTGGGCGGCGGCACCGGGATGATCTGCCACGACTTCAAGGGCGGGATCGGTTCGGCCAGCCGCGTCGTCGAGACCGGCGCCGGCCAGTTCACGGTGGGCGTGCTGGTCCAGGCGAACCACGGCAACCGCGAGCGCTTCGCGGTGAACGGCGTGCCGCTGGGCCGGCTCATCGACGCGCCCAAACCGGTCAAGGGGCCCACGGATTCCCGCGTCGCCCCGCCCCCGCCCGGGGATGGGTCCATCATCGTCACGGTCGCCACCGACGCCCCGCTGCTGCCCCATCAGCTGAATCGGATCGCGCAGCGCGCGGGTCTGGGCATCGCGCGCCTGGGCGGCACCGGCGAGTACACGTCCGGGGACTTCATCGTGTCCTTCTCCACCGGCAACCGCCTGTCCGAGGCCACCCGGTACCCGGAGCGGGCCGCCTACTTCGACGACATCCGGATGCTCACGGATCGCAGCATCAACCCGCTGTACTGGGCGACGGCGGAGTGCACCGAGGAGGCGATCGTGAACGCGCTGCTCAGCGCCGAGACCATGACCGGCCGCGACGGCAACACCGCCTACGCCCTGCCCCACGACCAGTTCCAGAAGTTCATGGGGGCCTGAGCGCCGGGGCCCGCGGCCGAGGGGATGAAATCTTTGGGCCGTTTGTTTCAGATTGGGCCGGACGAACGGCCCAATCTGAAACAGATGGCCCACTGATTGGCGCACGGGAGCGTCACCGCAGCGCGGTCGCGGCCAAGTCGGTGATCGCCTGGCACACCCGGTCCAGTCGCGGGGTCCCGACCTTCCACCTGTGCAGATACAGCGGCACATCGGTGATCGGGTCGGCGACCGGCAGGTCGTGCAGGGCATCGCCGCCTCCCGGCTCACCCGCGCCGGGTGCGTCTCCGGCGCCGAGGTGGGCCTCGGGCACCATTCCCCAGCCCAGACCCGCGATGACCGCCCCGGTGAACTCGCGCGAACTGGGGATCTGGTGCACGGGCGGCTCGGTGCGGATCCCGTTGCGCCGGAGGAACTCCCACTGCAGGTCGTCATCACTGCCGAAGTTCACCATGGGCAGGCGCCGCAGCCAATCGGCCGGGCGCACCGCCGGCCCGGACTCAACGCCTCCCACCGGCCCAACCTCAACGTCGTGAGCCCGGAGCAGATCCACCCTGGCCATGGCCCGATAGCGCATCGCGCCCAGGGGGATCGAGCGGCATCCGGCGCCGGCGGCCCGCCGCGAACTGATCGCGGCCATTACCCTGCCCGCTGCGAGGTACTCGTGGGCCAGCGCCTGATCGACCACCTCCAGATGGATCAGCACGTCCGGCCAGGCCGCGGCCGAAGCGAACAACGGCCCCATCCAGGTCGACAGGGAGTCGGCGTTGACGGCGAGACGAATCCGCACCGGGGCCTCGGCGCCGGACGGGCGGCCCGCGCTCCCGGCATCTCCGCCGGTATCCGGTGCGCCCGCGCCGATCCGGGCCAGGGTGTCGGCTTCGATCAACAGCATCTGCCGCGCGGCGCGCAACACCACCTGGCCCGCCTCGGTAGGGGCGACCGGGGCCGACCGGCGCAGCAGAACCGTCCCGACTTCGGCCTCCAGTGCGCGGATGCGCTGGCTCATGGCCGAGGGCGTGATGTGCAGGCGGCGGGCAGCCGTATCCAGCGCTCCGGTGTCCACAGCAGTCGCCAATGCCCGCAGGCGTTCGATGTTCATACAGAAATTCTTCACCAGAAGAAGAAACTTTCATATACCTGCATCACGATCTGGCCCCGAAACGGCCTCCACAGGCCGCCGCCGACCCTAGGCTTGCAGGCATGTCCCCTCTTCTCATCAGCTCCGCCGTGGCCGGCTGCCTGGCAGGCTGGTCCCTCATCGTGGCGGTCGGACCGCAGAACGCCTTCCTCCTGCGCCAGGGCCTGAAGCGCTCACACATCGGCGCCGTGATCGCAGTGTGCGCCCTGGCCGACTGCGTGCTCATCGCCGCGGGCAATCTGGGGATCGGCGCGCTCATCGCCGCGGCCCCGTGGTTCACCACCGCCCTGCGCTGGCTGGGCGCCGCCTACCTGATCTACTTCGCGATCCAGTCATTCCGCTCGGCAGCGCGGGCACAGGGATTGGACGCCGATTCCGCGCCCGTTGCCAAGGGCGACCCCGGCGCGGGTAACGCAGGCCACCCCGGAACTGGTGGTGAGGGCGGCCTCGGCGCCAAAGCCCGGACCGAGGACGCAGGCGCCGCCGCGCCCACAGACTCCGGCGCTCGGCGCCTCGACTCCGAAAGCTCCGAAAGCCCCCGCAGCACCCGTGCCCGTTCGACGCTGCGCCCGGTCATGCTGACGACTCTGGCGATCACCTTCCTCAACCCCGGCGTCTACCTCGACACCGTCGCCCTGTTGGGAACCCTGTCCCATCAATACCCCGGTGACTCCTGGTGGTTCTCCGTCGGCGCGATGTTCGGCTCCATCAGCTGGTTCATCTTCCTGGGCCTGGGCGCACGGGCCCTGGCGCCGCTGGTTGCCAAGCCCGCCGTCTGGCGCTGCATCGATGTGGGGATCGGGCTGTTGATCCTGTTCCTGGCGCTCCGCCTGCTGTTGGCCGGCTAGGCAGGGGACCGGCTAGGCAGGGTGACCGGCTAGGCGGGGTGGCCGGGTGGGCTGAGCGGGACCCGCCGAATCGATCCGGGCTAGACTGGGAGCTTTGCGCGGCCCGCAGATCGTTGGGTCATTTGTTTCAGATTGGGCCGGACGAACGGCCCAATCTGAAACAAACGGCCCAATGATCTGTACGCAAGAAGAGGAGACCCCATGTCGGACACATTGCACGAACTGTTGCGCTCCGGCGCACCCACCCGGGCTCATCTGCCCGCCCTGGCCCGGGCCGCCCAGGCGCTGCCCGTGGCCGAGCTCCTCTACGTCATGCGCTCACTGCCACCCGCCCGCGCCGCAATCCTCTACCGGGTCCTGGAGAAGGACACCGCCCTGGACGTGTTCGACCAGCTCAGCGCCGCCGACCAGGCCGAGCTGATCGGCGGGCTGCGCACCGACGAGATCGCCGAGCTGATCGGCAACCTGGACCCCGACGACCGTGCCCGGCTGCTCGACGAGCTGCCCGCCAAGGTGGCAGACCGGCTGCTGGCCGGCCTGGACCCGCAGGAACGCGCGAACACCTCGGTGGTGCTGGGGTATCCGAAGGACTCGATCGGCCGCCATATGTCACCCGAGGTCCTCCTGCTGCGCGCGGATTCCACCGCCGGGCGGGCCCTCGCGCGGGTCCGCGAGCGCATCGCCGAGCCCGAGACCGTCTACCTGCTGCCGGTGGTCGCGGCCAACCGGAGGCTGGTGGGCGTCCTCGGCCTGCGCCGGCTGCTCGCCGCCGACCCGGAAACACCGCTGCGCGAACTCATGCAGGAACCGGTCGCGGCCTCGGCCACGGATGACAGGGAGCCCGTGGCCCGACTGTTCCTGCGCGAGAAGCTCATCGCGATGCCGATCGTCGACGGCGAGGACCGGGTCGTCGGGATCCTGACGGTCGACGACGCGATCGACATCATCGCCGCCGAGGACGCACAGGACGCCGCGCGCTCCGGCGGCTCCGAGCCCCTGGCCGGCTCCTACCTGTCCACCCCGATCCTGCGGTTGGTGCGCTCGCGCATCGTGTGGTTGGTCGTGCTGGCGGTATCGGCCATCCTGACGGTGCAGGTGCTGGACCTGTTCGAGGACAAGCTGCACCAGGTCGTGGCCCTGGCGCTGTTCGTCCCGCTGCTCACCGGCACCGGCGGCAACACCGGAAACCAAGCGGCCACGACGGTCACCCGCGCCCTGGCCGTGGGCGAGGTCAGGTCCCGGGATCTGCTGCGCGTCGTCTGGCGCGAGGTGCGGGTCGGGGCGATCCTGGGCCTGGTCCTCGGCTGCCTGGGCTGGTTGGTCGCCGGCCTGGTTTATGGTTTTGCGATCGGAGCGGTGATCGGCCTGACCCTGCTGGGCATCTGCACAATGGCTGCGACCGTGGGCGGCTTGATGCCGCTGGTGGCCAAGGCCGTGGGTGCCGATCCCGCAGTGTTCTCCAATCCGTTCATCTCCACCTTCTGCGATGCCACCGGACTGCTGCTGTACTTCGGCATCGCGACGGCGGTACTGGGCTTGAGCTGAGACCTCTTAGCCACACCTAAACAAAACCGCTAGGCTGGCTTCCATGACCGAAGACAACGCAGCCGTCGCCCAGACCCCTGAGACCCCGACTTCGCCCGTGAACCACCACATTCCGCACACTGTGGAATCCCGCGCTCTGGTCCCCACCGAGCGCCCTGGCCGCTACGGCAAGCAGCTCGCAGCGCATATGGGCCGCAAGGTCCCCGCCACCTGGGACGAGGTCACGCAGACCGGGGTGATCACGTTCTTCGACGAGGCCGCCCGCGCCCGCCTGGCCGCTACCGACGACGGCCTGGACATGACGATGACCGCGATCGACGCGGCCGCCCTCGACAGGTTCGAGTGGGTACTGGGGATCCACCTGATCCGCTTCGGCGCACGCGAGGACATGGAGTGCCACTGGATCCGCTCCGATGGCGCACCGGGGACTTCGCAGACCCCGCATGATCTCGAGGAGCGCGCCAAGGAGAAGGCCGCGCAGAAGGAGGCCGCGCAGCAGCAGGAGAGCTGAGGCGCGCGGGCCGGGTGCGACTCAGCCCCGGCGCCGAGCGCCCTGCTCGGCGGCTTCCTCGACCATATCGGTGAGCAGCTCGATGGTGCGGCGCACGGCTTCCTTGTCCGCGTCGCTCCAGCTCTTGGCGTGCGGTTCCAGGGCGGTCTCCGCCATATCGCGCAGATGGATGAGGCGCTCACGCCCCTCATCGGTCAGCGACACCTTCGATACCCGGCCGTCGGAGGCCGAGGCCGCGCGCTGCACCGCACCCTTGGCGGCCAGCCGGTTCACGATCTTCGTAGCGGCCGGCTGCGAACACCCGTAGGCGCGGGCCAGGCCACCGATCGTCACGGGTTGGTACTGGTCGACAATGGCCAGTCCACGCCAGTCGGCGACATCTTCGGGTGGGTTGACCTCGCGTGTCACCCGGCGGACGAAGCGGCCCGCAACAATGGTCAGGTCGGTCAGCAAACGATCGTCTTCCACGGGGTCAGTCTACCCGGGCAGTCCGCGGCCTGTCCCGGTCAACCACGGGACAGGCCGCAGACGTCCACTATGTGAACTCTCAGTTCCGGTGCACGGACTGCTGGGACTGCGCGGACCGCTTGGACAGCGGTGCGCAGACGATCGAGCCCACCAGCGCGACCAGGATGCCGATGACCGGCGGGATGCCGATCCCCCAGGGCGCCCAGCACATAGGCCAGCACGCAGGCCACCACGTAGATGCCCAGGTTCACCCAGTTCACGCCCGGCAGGGATTCGCCCTCGGGCATCTGGGTGCGCCGCCAGCGTGCCAGGTAGTCGCCGATGATCACGCCGCCCAGCGGCGGGATGAAGGTGCCCAGCAGGCCCAGGTAGTCCGGCAGGTGCTCGTTCACGCCCACCAGCGCAAGCACTGTGCCGATAACGGAGCCGGCGATGACGAACGGGGTCTTCGAGCGCTTGGAGAACAGTTCGGCGCCGGCCACCCCGAAGGCGTATGCCGCGTCTGCGTTGGACTTCCACAGGTTGCCGAACAGCAGGAACAGCCCCCAGCCGATCAGGCCCAGATTGAACAACACGAGCACGAAGTCGCCCTCGCCGAAGGTGATCGCGCCGATAGCACCGAAGAAGATCATCAGCCCGTTGCCGATCAGGAAGCCGATCACGCATGCCCAGACGGCCGGTGCCCCTGACTTGCCGAAGCGCGTCCAGTTGGGAGCCTGGGTGCCGGCGGACACGAAGGTGCCCACCACGGTCGTCACGGCCACGGCCAGGGTCATGTGCCCCGGCGGGTCGATCGCGGCCAGGCCGGACCAGCCGCCGACCTCCTCCAGTGAGCGGAACATGACCCAGAAGGCCAGGATCAGGATGAGCGGGGTCGACACCAGCGACACCCAGTACATGCCGTGGTAGCCATAGCAGGCGGTGGCGCACATGAGCACGCTGACGACCACCATGACCGCGGCGCGCGCGGCGTAGGACTCCCAGCCGAAGGCCTGGGACGTCAGGTCGCCGATCGTGCCGACGACCACCCCGTACCAGCCGATCTGCGTGCCGCCCAGCAGCACCGAGGCCAGTTTCGACCCCTTGGTGCCCAAGGTATAGCGGGACATGACGACGGTGGTCAGGCCGGTCCGCGCGCCGATCCAGCCCAGGGTCGCGACATAGGCGCCCAGCACCACGGAGCCCACCAGGATGACCATGAGCAGGCCGGACAGGTCGAAGGACTCGCCCAGGCTGGCGCCGGCCAGCATCGTGGGGGTGAAGATCGTGAAGCCCAGCAGCACGACCATGAGCGAGAAGAACCCCTTGCGGGCGTGCCGGGGCACGGGGGTGACGGGGTAGTCCGGGTCGACGGGAACCTGCTCCGCGCTCATGCGAGTTCTGCGGTTTCCACGCCGATGTCCTCGGCCCAGATCTGCGGGCGCTCGTCGAGCATTTTCTGCATCAGCGCCACGCAGCGGGCGTCGTCGGCGTTGATGACCTCGACGCCGTTGGCACGCAGCCAGTCCTCGGAGGCCTCGAAGGCGCGGTTCTCGCCCATGACCACGCGCGGGATGTCGTAGAGGATGGCGGAGCCGGCGCACATGGTACACGGGGACAGGGTCGTGTAGAGGGTGGATTCACGATAGACATTGGCGGGCAGACGGCCGGCGTTCTCCAGGCAGTCGGTTTCGCCATGGCGGGTCGCGCTGTCCATCTGCACGCGCTGGTTGTGGCCCACCGCCAGGACCTTGCCGCTCTTGTGGACCAGGGCCGCGCCGATCGGCACGCCGCCCTCGTTCCAGCTGATCTCGGCCTGTTCGATCGCCAGGTCCAGATACTTCTGATCGTCGGCGCCAAGCGCGTTGGGTGCTGTTGCAGTCATACCCACAACTTTAGAGGAAGCTGAGTGTTCGGCTACAGCACGGGTTTGCCACCGGAGCGCGCCGCGTGCCCGCGCCAGTGGAACCACCCGAGGACCACGCCGGTGAGCAGCAGGGCGACGCCGATCCAGAACAGCACGTGCGCCGGGCCGATCCACTGCACGGTCGTGGTCTCCCAGGCCGGGGCGCCGGCGGGTCCGCCGCCGGGGTCTCCTCCCCCGGACTGCCGGCAGACGAGAACGGGCGGGAAGAAGCGGAGTTCGATCATAGATGAGGACGTTTCACCGAGCGCCGCGCCCGGATCGCACCCGTTCCAGCTCTCGGCGGAGTGTTCGGCTTGCCTCGACTGGAGCAACAGCATCGGGTAGGTCAGCAGCAGGCAGAGCACCCCGAAGGTGGCGCAGACCCGCGCCGGACCGGATGTGTGCTTCTCATTGCGCATGCCCGCCAGCTTAACCCGACGGCGAGACGCCCTTGCGGAACTCGATTCCAGGGTTTACTTTTAAATACGTGTTCCGGGGACGGTGAGATTCCGTACCGGCGGTATAGTCCGCGACCCGAACGCCGTGTCCCGAACGGGGCCCGCGCGTCCGGTTGACTCGGTGGGATTCCGAGACCGACAGTGAAAGTCTGGATGGGAGGAACAACAGGCACCGTGCCTGTTCGCATTCGCGACGCCCTGGTTCCTCGAGTCCTCCTCGAAGTCCGGTACCGCCGCATGTGGATGGCCCGGGTGGCGGCGCATACCGTCACAGCACTCGCACCGTTCGGCGCACCTCCCTCACCTCGGGTAGAAGGTGAGGTTGAGAGTGAACCGGACGGTTTTTTCGTCCCCCGGGGCCATGGGCTTCACAGCCGCCGAGGCCGCGGCGATGGACGCCGCCCTGGCGGCAGCAGCACTCGGAGTCCGCGGGGCGAACCCGCTGGTGGGGGCCTCGGTCCTGGGCGCCGACGGTGACTGCGTGACCGGCTACCACCGGGGAGCCGGCACCCCGCATGCGGAGATCGACGCACTGGCGCGCGCCCGGGCGGCGGGCATCGACCTGGGCACGGCGACGCTGCTGGTGACGCTGGAGCCCTGCAATCACACCGGCCGCACCGGCCCCTGCGCCCGGGCCATCATCGCCGCCGGCATCCCCCGGGTGATCTTCGCCCAGGCCGACCCGGTACCCGGTCACGGCGGCGGCGCCGAAACCCTGCTCGACGCCGGCGTCGAGGTTCGCTCCGGTCTGCGCGGCGCCGCCGCCGGCGCGCTGAACGCGCGGTGGTTCGCCGCCGCTCGGGGCGCGCGACCCTTCGTCACCGCCAAGATCGCGCAGTCCCTGGACGGGTTCTCGGCGGCGGCCGATGGCACGAGCCAGTGGATCACCTCGGCGCAGGCCCGCGAGCACGCCCACGGGGTGCGCGGCCGGGTCGATGCGATCCTGGTGGGCACCGGCACGGTGCTGGCCGACGACCCACGGTTGAGCGCGCGCCTGCCGACGGGCGAGCCGGCCGAGCGCCAGCCGGTACCGGTGGTCATCGGCTCCCGGGACGTGCCCGCAGATGCACAGCTGCGCGCAAATCCGGGCCTGCGGCAGTACCGGCCAGCGGGCTCGGGGTTGCGGTCCGAGGCCGCGGGCGGTGCCGGCGAAGGTGCAGCCGAGCCGGAATTCTTGCTCCGGGTCCTGCGGGATCTCAAGGCAGACGGCTGCGACCATGTGCTGGTTGAGGGCGGGCCAGGCCTGGTCGGCTCGTTCCTGCAGGCGGGACTGGTCGACGAGCTGCTGGTCTATACCGCTCCCCTGCTCCTGGGCGCGGGCACGCCCAGTGTTCGCCTGCCCGGCATCGGAACCCTGCGCGATGCCCTGGCCTTCACCCCGGACCCGGCCTCGGCACCGGCCTCTGCCCCAGTCCGCTTGGGGCCCGACATGCTGACCCGCCTGGTGCCCGTAGAGGCAGACGGGCCGGGCTCGGCGGGCCCCGGTCCCAGCTCCGGGCAGCCACCCGCCGACTCGGCACCACAGACTTCCACCGACAACTCTCAAGGAGACGCATAGTGTTCACCGGAATCATCGAGGCCCTCGGCACCGTCACCGCCCTGGAGTCCCTGCCCGACGGCAGTGCCCGCATCACGATCGACGCGGGCCGGCTGATCGAGGACCTGCCGCGCGGGGGCTCGCTGGCGGTCAACGGCGTCTGCCTCACCGCGGTCCCCGCACCCCGCGCCGAGTCGTCACAAAAGTGCGACGAAACCTCCGCCGAACGCACATTCATGACGACTCGGCGGGGGGCGGACGGAGTCTTCACCGCCGATGTCATGGGCGAGACCCTGCGGTTGACCTCGTTGGGGGACCTGGCTCCGGGCAGCCGGGTCAATCTGGAGCGGTGTCTGAGCCCCTCCGGGCGCTTCGACGGGCACATCGTGCAGGGCCATGTGGACGGCACCGGCGTGCTGGCCTCGATCGCCGACCACGGATCCTGGGCCGTCTACCGCTTCACCGTGCCGAGCGACCTGGCGCCGTTCACCGCGCTCAAGGGCTCGATCGCCATCGACGGGGTGTCCCTGACGATCAGCGGGGTCAGCCCGGCGCCCGGGACCTCGGCGCCGGAGGACGGTGCCGCGCACTGGGTCGAGGTCAGCCTGATCCCGGCCACCCGAGAACACACGATCCTGGGCGAGGCCGCACCGGGGCGCCGCGTCAACCTCGAGGTCGACGTCATCGCCAAGTACGCCGCCCGCCTCACCGCATTCGCAACCGTACCGACAGCACAGAACGCAAGCACAGAAGGAGCCACCGCATGACCACCACATCCACCACCCCACAGGCTCCGGCCACCCAGCCGGCAGGGACCTCGGCGCCCGAAACGCCGGACACGCCCACCGCTCTGAACACCATCGACCAGGCCATCGCCGCCCTGCGCGCGGGCCGGCCGATCATCGTCGTCGACGATGAGGACCGGGAGAACGAGGGCGACCTCATCATGCCCGCAGCGACCGTGACGGCCAAGTGGATGGGCTTCATCATCCGCCACTCCTCGGGCGTGGTGTGCGCGCCGATGACCGCCGAGCGCGCCCGGGCCATGGAGCTGCCGCCCATGGTCGCGAACAACCAGGACCCCAAGGGCACTGCGTACACCGTCAGCTGCGACGCCTCGGCCGGCACCAGCACGGGGATCTCGGCGGCGGACCGCGCACTGACCGCCCAGGTGCTGGCCGACCCTGCCGCACTGCCCACACAACTGCACCGGCCCGGGCACGTCTTCCCGCTCATCGCCAAGGACGGTGGGGTCCGCGAACGCGCCGGCCACACCGAGGCCGGGGTCGAGTTCGCGCGCCTGGCCGGTTTCGAGCCCGTGGCCGTCATCGCCGAGGTGGTCCACGACGAGGGCCCGATGATGCGGCTGGACGACCTGCGGCCCTTCGCACGCCTGCACGGGCTGATGCTCGTATCGATCGAGGAGCTCATCGCCTACCTGGACGCCCGCGATATGGCGGGAGCCACGGAGGCCGCAGCCGGGGACGGGATCACAGCCGGCGCAGCCACCTCGACCGATCCCGTCGTCCTGCCGACCGAGTTCGGCACCTTCACCGCACGCGCGTGGACCGTCGACGGGGTCGAGCACCTGAGCCTGAGCGCAGCGGGGAGCGCTGCTGGTGCCTCGGCTGCCGGAGCAGACGTGGCCGAAGCCGGCGCCACGGCTGACTCTGCCGGAGCAGACGTGGCAGGAGCGGAGGTGGCCGGAGCCGGGGCCTCGGCCACGGAATCCGATGCGCCGGTGGCCGGCCATGCCGGCCAATCCGCGCCGTTGGTGCGGGTGCACTCGGAGTGCCTGACCGGCGATGTGTTCGCCTCGCACCGGTGCGACTGTGGCGAGCAGTTGGCCGCGGGGCTGCGCGCGATCGCCTCGGCCGGGGGCACGCTGATCTACCTGCGCGGGCAGGAGGGCCGCGGGATCGGCCTGTTCAACAAACTGCGCGCCTACGCGCTGCAGGACGGCGGGCTGGACACCGTGGACGCGAACACGCACCTGGGACTGCCGGTGGACGCCAGGGACTACGCGGCGGCCGCGGCGATCCTGACCGGCATGGGGATCCGGCGGGTGCGCCTGCTGACGAACAATCCGGCGAAGGTCTCGGCCCTGGCCGAACACGGGATCGAGGTCGCCGAGCGGGTGTCCGTGGACATTCCGGCGCGGGCGGAGAACGCCGCCTATCTGCGCACCAAGCGCGACCGCATGCACCACCTGATCGGCGGAACCGGAGTCGCCGGGGCCGGAGTCGGCAGTGCCGGAGTCGCCGGCGCACCCGACGCCCGGCACGCCCAGCCTGCGCACCCGGACCTCGCCGCAGAGCACAGCGCGCCCACCGCGGCCGCATCCGCACTCATCGAAAGGAAGGCCTCCTGATGGCCCAGCACGGAGCACCCACCGCACATCTGGACGAACTCGCAGCCGAGCACCCGCAGCTCAAGGAGCTGACGCTGACGATCGTGGCCGCCAGCTGGCACACCGAGGTGATGGACGGGTTGATCGCGGGCGCCCTGCGCGCGGCCGCGGTGGCCGGGATCGAACCTCGGGTCGTCCGCGTGCCTGGCAGTTTCGAACTGCCGGTGGTGGCGCAGAAGTACGCGCGGACCTCGGACGCGGTGGTGGCTCTGGGCGTGGTGATCCGCGGTGGCACCCCGCACTTCGACTATGTGTGCGCGGCGGCCACCGACGGCCTGAACCGGGTGGCGCTGGACACCGGGACCCCCGTGGGCTTCGGGCTGCTGACCTGCGATGACGATGCACAGGCCCTGGCACGCGCCGGCCTGCCCGGGTCGACCGAAGACAAGGGCTTCGAGGCGACCGAGGCGGCCCTGGCCACGGCCCTCATCCTGCGCGCCTAACAACCCCGGCAGTGGCTCCACACATGCATGGGTGGCAGCAAAACTCACGATCTTTGCTGCCACCGGTGCCATTGTGGAGCCACTCGACAAGGCGCAGGCACCTGGCCCAACGGGCGCCCAACTGGCGAGAGCCACTCGGCAAGGCGCGGCACCCGGACATGCGAAACGGGCCCGGATCTTTCGATCCGGGCCCGTTTCCCCCATAAAGACTCTCCAACCAAGAAGAGAAGTGAGGCCGGTCCATAAAGTTCGGTACCACTCCCCAAAAGACGAGCCCCGCAGCTCGCCACCGAAGAACCGGCCTCACTGGTGATAACCATACGGAGCCACCCTGGACCGGCCCTGGGATGGCCGTGAACGCTTCATGGCAATGGAATGGCAGAAAGCTGAATCAGTCCGATCCCTGTCCGCCACCGGCCGACCGACGACCCTCCGCCACCCCACCCACGAACCGCCCGGCGAGGTATTTGACCGCGGCCCGGGCGAAACGAAAGTATATAAATTGCACATTGAGACTCAGACCACAGTAGTTCAGGGCGCATCGGCTCCGAACACAGTGGCTCTGAGTCCGCTACTTTCAACGACGAAAGGCATCATGACTACAAGCGCAGTGCAGCACCGAACATCTGCCGCGGCCCCGCCCGCCTCCAAGCACAAGGGCCTGCTGGCCGCCGGGCTGATCGGCTCGTCGATCGAATGGTACGACTTCTTCCTCTACGGCACAGCCGCCGCGATCGTGTTCCCCCACGTGTTCTTCCCGGAGACCAATGCCCTGGTCGGCACGATGCTCGCGTTCTCCACCTTCTGGGCCGGTTTCATCGCCCGGCCCATCGGAGGCCTGCTGGCCGGCAACTATGGCGACAAGCTGGGGCGCAAGCCCATGGTCGTCATCGCCCTGACCGGTATGGCGGTCTTCACCTTCATCATCGGCTGCCTGCCATCGGCGGGCACCATCGGCGCGGCCGCCCCAGTCCTGCTGGTAGTCTGCCGGTTCGTCCAGGGTGCGGCCTGCGGAGCGCAGTGGGGCGGTATGGCCCTGTTGCTCAGCGAGTCCGCCGGCCCCAAGCACCGCGCGTTCTCCGGCTCCTTCACCCAGCTGGGCGTGCCCTGCGGCGCGCTGCTGGGCAACCTGGTGTTCGTGGGCGTGTCGGTGGCGCTGAGTCAAGACGCCTTCACCACCTGGGGCTGGCGCATCCCCTTCTGGGCCACCGCCCTGCTGGTCCCGATCGTCATGTACATCCAGCTCAAGGTCGAGGACTCCCCCGAGTTCAAGCAGCTGGAAGAAGAGGTCGCAGCCGGCCAAGCGGACAAGCCCGCAGTCGTCAAGACCCCGCTGTGGCAGGCCGTCAAGTCGAACTGGAAGACCATCCTGTTGGCGGCCGGCACCCTGTCCGGCACCAACTGCATCTTCTACATCTCGATCGCCGGCGTCCTGTCCTACGGCACCAAATATCTGAACATGGACTACAACCAGATGTTGTTGGGCGCCATGGCCTCCTGTGTGGCCGGAGCGATCTTCATGGTCATCGGCGGCAAGCTGGCCGACTCCCACGGCCGCAAACCGGTCATCCTGATCGGCGGAATCGGCGTGCTGGCCTTCGCATTCCCATACTTCGCCCTGGTCAACACCGCCAACATCTGGCTGTTCACCGTCGCCGTGACCATCGCCAGCTGCTTCCAGTCACTCATCTACGCGCCGATCGCGGCCTACTTCGGTGAGCTGTTCGCCCCGCAGATCCGCTACTCCGCCGTGTCCCTGGCCTATCAGCTCAATGCGATTGTGGTCTCCGGTTCGACCCCGGTGGTGATGACCTGGATCATCGCGAAGATGAACGGGTCGACCCTGGGCATCACACTGTTCGTCTGCCTGACCGCGCTGTGCACGATCCTGTGCACCCTGCCCCTGCGCGAGACGAACCCCAAGCACGTCCGCGAGAACCCCACCGCAGTGCCGGGTGAACACCTGCACTCGAACGCCTGAGCAAGGGCAAAAGGAATGGGGCCGAGGTCCCGGCCGGGTTCACAGACCCGGCCGGGACCTCGGCCCCATCGCCATTCAGCCGGCGCCTCAGCCGACCGGCGTTCAGTCGACTTCGATGCTGCGCTTGAGGATCTTGCCCGTGGCGCCCTTGGGCAGGGACTCGACGAACACGATGCGCCGCGGGATCTTGTAGGCGGCCAGGTTCTCGCGCGTATAGGCCTCGATCTCGTCCTCGGTCAGGGTGACGCCGGGCATCGGCGTGATGACCGCGGTGACCGTCTGGCCGTACTTCTCATCGGGGATGCCGATGACGGCGACCTCCAGGATGCCGGGGTGCTCGTAGAGGACCTCTTCGACCTCGCGCGGGTAGACGTTGTAGCCGCCGTGGATGATGAGGTCCTTGAGCCGGTCGACGATGTAGAGGTAGCCGTCTTCGTCCATCCGGCCCAGGTCGCCGGTGTGGAAGAAGCCCTCGTCGTCGAAGACCTTGGCGGTGGCCTCGGGGTTGTTCCAGTATCCGGCCATGACGTTGACGCCCTTGACGCAGACCTCGCCGACCTCGCCAGGGGCGACCCGATTGCCCTCGTCGTCCTTGACACACAGTTCGGGCTGGCCGTTGGTGGGCAGGCCCACGGAGCCCACGACGATCCTGCCGTCGCGCGGATTGACCGAGGCGTTGGCCGTCGTCTCCGTGAGCCCGTAGCCCTCCGTGATGGTCGCGCCGAAGCGCTGCTCGAACTGGCGCATCACCTCGGCGGCGATAGACGCCCCGCCGGAGATCGCGATGCGCAGGCTGCTGACGTCGTAGTCGCCCGGTGCGTGCACGACCGCGTTCCACATGGTGGGCACGCCGCCGGTGACGGTGACCCTGTCCGTCTGGATCACCTGCAGGTATTCGATCGGGTTGAAGCGCGGCAGCAGGGTGATGGGCGCGCCGCAGTTCATAGCCGACAGCAGCACGCTGACCAGACCGAACACGTGGAACAGCGGCAGCGCGGTGGCGAAGACGTCATCGGGGGTGCCGCCACAGGCCTCACAGCACATCCTGCCGGTGGCCACCAGGTTGTCCACGGTCAGAATGGCACCCTTCGGGTTGCCCGTGGTGCCCGAGGTGTAGAGCAGGACCGCGACGTCCTCGCCCGTGCGCGGCACGGGTTGGTAGGACTCCCAGCCCGCTTCCGTGGCAGCGCCCAGCCGGGCTGCGTCGATCAGCGCGATATCGGCGTAGGCGAGGGCCGGCGCGGAGCCCGCTGCGGCCTCGGCGTCCGTTGCACCGCCGGCCGGGGCGGCCCCGGTGCCGGCCCCCTCCGAAAGTTCGGCTACGGCCTTCTGGGCCGCGGAGTTGCAGACGGGGTGGGCGATGACGGCCGAGGCGCCGGAGTCGCTGAGGAAATGCCGGAGTTCGCGCGCGGTCGACAGGGGGTTGACGGGAACGACGATGAGGCCCGCGGCCTGGGCTGCGAAGAACTCGACGACGAATTCCGCGGTGGTCGGGCAGATCAGCACGATTCGCTCGCCCACACTGTAGGCCGCGGTGAGTTCTTGAGCGCGCGCCGTGACCAGGCCGGCCAACTGGGCTCGGGTGATCTCCAATCTGGGGTCACCCGGTTCCGCGGGCAGGGGGCCGCGGACCGCGATGCGCTGCGGGTCGGCCTGCGCATTGGCGAAGACGATGTCGGCGACGTTCCGGTGCTGGGACGCGGGGTCGGGAGTCGGGCCGGTCGTTGCGGGGGTGTGTGCTGGAGTGCTGGATGTTGCCGTGCTGGATGCCACGATGCTCCTTCGAATCATGGAAATGCGTGCGGGCGGACTCGGACATCCGCCGTCGTGTTCATGCTATCGCAGGGATGTTACCCGGATCACTACAGGTGGTGGATGGCGGGTGCTGTGCGTGCGAACCGTCGCCGGGCCAGGAACTTCACGAATATGCCGATGGGGACGACCAGGACGGCGTAGGCGAACATGAACCAGATCCCGAACGTGTACTCCTCCAGCCACGGCACGAACAGGCACAGGGACACCAGCGCGAAGTAGCAGCCCAGCAGCGACCAGAGGATTGCCGCGCTCCAGCCCGGGTGTTTGAACAGGAAGGTCACGCTCAGGTCCAGCAGCAGGCACGGGACCGCAATGAAACCGACTATGAGAAAGTAGAACCCCGCCACGTCCAGCGATCCGTAGTCCCGATCCCAGGGGCGGTTGATGAGCAGGCTGAGCACCATGCCCGAGGTGATCGCCGCCGCGGTCCACCCGATCAGCGCCGAGGCGTACGGCCGGCCCGCCATTGCATGGGAGGTGCCGTGCTCCATCGTGCGGGAGTCCCCGTGCGATGGCGAACGGATGCCGTCGCCCGCCGAAGCGGGCATCGCGTTCTGTGTCATGGCCTCATCATATGGTCCGTTATATGTTCCATCTCCGTTCGCGCAGGCGCAGGATGAGGTAGACGATCCAATAGACCAGCGCGAGGACGATGAAGCAGGCCGCGACGAAGATGGCGATGATGGCCATCGCTCCGATCGTGATCCAGCCTTCCTCGGCATTGCGAGCCCAAATCCACATGGCAACCGCGATGGCAGTGGACACACAGGCCAAGCACGACATCACCCACAACAGGGGCTTCCAACCGGCCGACGCCGGCCTCTGCGAATCGGGCTGCGCCGGTCCCGGCGACGCTGTCAGCGAATCGGTCATCACGTCCTCCACTCCCCTTGTAGGCGAATCGGGCTCACCGGACTCGCCGCCGGTCCCGTCTTACGATGATGATGCCACTGAGGCCCAGGGGAATCAGTGCCGCAAGACTGATGACGATTGCGGCGGGGGCGGACTCCTGTACGAACGCGGGTACTGAAATCGCCGCCCACAGAATCAGGAACACCCCGAGCACGGCCCAAGTGCTCGTTTGAAGTCGCAGCTTATGATCTGAGCGAGTCATTGTTCCTCCCACCGGACGTACTGGACGGACACGCCTCCACGTACATCCCCATCGACGACTGGAGTGAACCGACCATACCCGGTGCCCCCTATTTTAACAAGATTGCTTGTTCTCTTTACGATCGCGACAACTGGCACTTCGATAGGATCACGCCAGCCTCACGACATCACATGCGCAAACCTGCAACACCGCTCTGTGTCAAGCTGTGTGGAGTCACTCGGGCTAGTTTCTGACTGCTTCGTGCTCCGGCAGGTTGATACCCACGACGTGGGGCGGCTTCGGAGTCACCGGACGTGACTTGAAGCGTCCCCGGTGT
>NZ_JANIJY010000023.1:0-46590 GCF_024580695.1 Brevibacterium sp. 91QC2O2
GGGTGAGTTAACTACTCACCCGCCGCGGCCCCGGCCTTTCTCATTCTCCGTACCCGCGCGGCATCCTGTGCTGCGGCCCGATAGGGTGGAGCCATGATGAGATTCAAACCACAGAGTGTTCGCGATCAGATCTCCTCCATCATGGCCGGCATGGGCGCCGACGATGCGACGCGGGAGATCTGCACGACCATCATGTACGACACCGATCTGATGGGCGTCGATTCCCACGGCATCTCGATGCTGTCCTACTACGTCCACGAGGTCCAGGCCGGCGTGCTGGTGCCCGATGTGGCCCCCGAAGTCGTCCGGGAGACCGGCGCAGTCGCGCTGATCGACAGCCACCGCGGGTTCGGTCACACCGCCGGGCACCTGGCGATGAGCAAGGCGATCGAAGCGGCGCAGAAGTTCGGCGTCGGCATCGGTTCGGTCAAACAGTCCAACCACTACGGTGCGGCGGGCTACTATGCGCGGATGGCCGCGGACGCGGGCCTGATCGGCGTATCCATGTGCTCCACGGCCAATGCCCTGCAGATTCCGCACCGGGCCAAACGGCCCCTGATGGGCACCAACCCGATCGCCTTCGCCGTTCCGGTGCCGGGCGAGAACCCGCTGCTGCTGGACATGGCGACCTCGGTGGTGCCGCTGAACAAGGTGAAGGTCTACGGCCTCAAGGGCGAGGAGCTGCCGGCGGCCTGGGTGCAGTCGGAGGACGGTCGGGTCATCACGGACTCGACGGCGGCCTATGAGCAGATGGAGTACTCCGACAACGACTCGATCGGACTGCTGCCGCTGGGCGGGGAGACCTTCTTCGGCGGCGGGCAGAAGGGCTCGGGTCTGGCGACGATGGTCCAGGTGCTCTCCGCCGCGCTGTCCGGCTCCGACCAGCCGGGCAATGTCGAGGGCTACCAGTCGATCGGCTACTTCTTCCTGGCGATCGACCCCGATCTGGTGGGTTCGCGCGAGGAGACCTACGAGTACGTCCGCACCCTGCGCAATACGATCCGGGGGATGGAACCTGTCGACCCGGACCTGCCGGTGCAGGCGATGGGCGACCGGGACTTCGACACCCGCGCCGAACGCAGCGAGTTGGGCATTCCGCTGGCGGACAAACTCGTCGAGCAGCTGCGCGGCCTGGCCACTGAGCTGGACGCCGAGTTCACGCTGGAGGAGCAGGCCTGACCATGCCGGGGTCCAGGGAGGTGCGCGTGCCCGCGGGGGATACTGTTGGGCCCGCGGACGGCGTGGTGCCGCCGGGCGCGGTGTCGGACCACGCTGCGCCGGACCACGCGGTGCCGCCGGGTCGGATGTCGGCGCGCCGTGCGGCCGAGCTGACCCGCTCCCGAGAGCCCGTGCGCTCCTCTGTCGGATGGCCGCCGATCGTGGTGTTCGTCGTGGCGGCCTGCGGCCTGGCCTGGCTCGTCGCCCTGCCCCTGTGGATCGGCGACGGGCTCCGCAGTCCCCTGGCGGGGATGTTGATCCCGCTGATGATGTACGCCCCCGTCGCGGCGGTCCTGGTGGTGTTCGCGGTGTTCCGCCGTGGCTTCCACGGTAAGCGCCTGGCCCGCATCCGCTTCCTGGGGATGTGGCCGCTGGGCTCGCTGCGCACCGGCAGCTGGCGCAGGTTCGTGGTGTGCTGCCTGGCCGCCGTCCTGGGCCCGGGAATCCTCGTGGCGGGTTCGGTGCTGGTGGCGGCCGCCTGCGGCTGGCTGCAGCTGGATCCGCTCGGGCTCTCGGGCTACCGCGAAACCCTGGTCGGGCAGCTGCCGGCGAATACCATCCCGGCCGAGGCGATGGATTCGGTCGTGTGGACCGGTGTGTTCTCCCAGCTGCTCATCATTCCGGCGGCCGGCGCCACCGTCAACGCGGTGCTGACCCTGGGGGAGGAGCTGGGCTGGCGCGGTTTCCTGCTGCCGGCCCTGCGTGGGCGCTGGGGCCAGGGCGCTGCCGGAACCTGGGCGGCGCTCCTGGTCACCGGTGCGGTTTGGGGCCTGTGGCATGCGCCGGTGATCCTGCTGGGCTATAACTTCGGCCGTACCGACGTCACCGGTGTGCTGTTGATGGTCGTCGGCTGCATGGCCTGGGGAGTGCTGTTCGGCTGGCTGCGCCTGCGTTCGCGCTCCGTGTGGCCGGCGGTCTTCGCCCACGGCACCCTGAACGCCGCGGCCGGCCTGTACCTGCTGTTCTCCGCCGCCGGCGCGCAGTCCGACCCCGCGCTGGTCTCGCCCCTGGGCGCGGCGGGCTGGATCGTGTGCGCCGTGGTGATCCTGGTCCTTGTGGCGGCCGGCCAGTTCGGCCGAGTCCGGCTGGAGAGGTAACTGGGTGACCAAGGTCACCGGGAAGGTGACTGGTACCCGCTTGCGGGCCGAGGCCTCGGCCCCGTATGCTTAATGAGGCCCAAGACCGCTGGTCTTCGGGGAATCGCTGTGAGGCGGGGCCCCGGAAGAAGATCTCGAATGAGTGACCTGCGCAGGTGTATAGGACTTTCTACGTGAAGACGTAAGCGTTCCGTGCATGTGCGCGGAGCGCTTTTTTGGTGTTGAGGGCGCATCCAATCGATGAAAGGAATACCATGGCGAGGCCTGACAAGGCAGCAGCTATTGCGGAAATCAAGGAGCTCTTCGCGGGTTCCTCCGCAGCCGTGCTGACCGAGTACCGCGGTCTCACCGTCGCGCAGATGAAAGAGCTGCGCGTCTCTCTGGGTGGGAACGCAACCTACGCCGTGGTAAAGAATACGCTTGCCAAGATTGCGGCCAAGGAAGCCGGAGTCGAAGGCCTGGACGATCAGCTCAATGGGCCGACCGCCATCGCCTTCGTGACCGGTGAAGTTCCGGACGCTGCCAAGGCACTGCGTGACTTTGCCAAGGCGAATCAGCAGCTCGTGATCAAGGGTGGTAGCTTCGACGGCTCCACGCTCACGGCTGATGACATCACGAAGCTCGCCGACCTCGAATCCCGCGAAGTTCTGCTGTCCAAGGCTGCCGGTGCCGTCAAGGCCACCTACGCCAAGGTCGCCCGCGTTGCCCAGGCACCGCTGGTCAAGAACGTTCGCACGATCGACGCCCTGCGCGAAAAGCGCGAGGGTGCCGAGGCCGCCTGAGTTTCACCCAATCACCCCGGTCGCATCTGCGGCCACATACGGAAGGACTAAGCCACCATGGCTAAGCTCACCCCCGAAGAGCTCATTGAGGCTTTCAAGGAACTGACCCTCATCGAACTGAGCGACTTCGTCAAGAAGTTCGAAGAAGAGTTCGACGTTGAGGCTGCTGCTCCGGCTGCCGCCGTCGTCGCCGCTGCTCCCGGCGCTGCCGGTGAAGCCGCCGAGGAAAAGACCGAATTCGACGTCGTCCTCGAATCCGCCGGCGAGAAGAAGGTCGGTGTCATCAAGGAGGTCCGCGCCCTGACCTCGCTGGGTCTGAAGGAAGCCAAGGAGCTCGTTGACTCCGCTCCCAAGGCCGTCCTGGAAGGCGTTGACAAGGCCGCTGCTGACGCTGCCAAGGAAAAGCTGGAAGGCGCCGGCGCCACCGTCACCCTGAAGTGATGACGTCCGGTCGCATCGCAGGGAGCTCTGCTCCCGCGGTCTGACCGGTTGGTTGCTCCGTTCGACCCCCGATCGTATTCACGATCGGGGGTCGAACTGTTTCTGCGGGCTCCACTGTGGGGTTCCGCTGGGTGGGGGGAAGCTCTGTCTGGCGGGGGAGAGCCTGTCGGGCGGGCGTGTCGGCTGTCAGCGGATGCGCACGAGTCCCACTGGCGCTGCACTCTGCCCGGTGGCGGACAAACCCGCGGAGTTGCGGGCCGGCACGACCGCGGTGTGGTCTGCGGCCAGGCCGGCAACATCGGCGGCCTGGGCCTGCACGAAGCGCCGGTCCACGGGATTCCCATGGCCGGGTAGATATGCCGTGACCCCTTCGAACAGGAGGATCCGGCGCAGGGCCTGGGCCCAACGGGCGGGAGTCGCGTCATCGCCGAACTGCGGGGGCTGGCCCTCTTCGACCAGATCACCGGTGAACGCGACGTCGTCGACGCGCAGGACCAGGTCGCTCTCGGTGTGTCCGGCCAATTCGAGCGTCTCGACCACCGTGCCGCCGCCCAGGTCGATGGAATCCTGGGCAGCCAGTTCGGTCGCAGGTACGATGAGGTCTCCGGGATCCGACGGTAGATCGGGTTCCGCGCTCAGTGGGACATTCTCGAATTGCACCCAGGCGCTGGCCTGGCTGTCGCGCAGGAAACCGGCAGCGCCATAGAAGGTGTCGATTCCCCGGGCCGCGCATGTGGCATTGCCGAAGAAATGGTCCCAGTGGTCGTGGGTATTGACCACGCACAGGGGCAAACCCGTCACTGTCCGGAACGCGCGCAGGATTCCAGTAGCCTGGGCCGGACCGGAGCCGGTGTCGATGACGAGGGCGCGCTCCTCACCCACCACCAGATAGGAGTTGAGGGCGACGGGGTCGGAGGTGAAACTGTAGATCTCTGCCACCCCTCCAGCCTAATCGCCCCGGTTCCGATCCGCCCGTTCGTCCGGTTCCCCTGCCCGTCCCCGCGGTGGTGCGCCGCCCGGCTGTGGGGGTAGCGGGGGACGTTGGGGCACTGGGCCGTGCGAGGTCGTCGGGCGCGGTGTGGCCGCGGGCCCAGGATGAGCGGGCGACCGCGGATCCGGTTGGGGAGCCGGACCCGGTCCGGGAACGGGATACCGCGGCGCACCCTGCTGTGGCGGCGCCTGCCGTGGTGGCGCCGGCCGCTGCGGGGCCAGAGGGCCGGGCGGTGGCATCCGCAGCGGTGGCGCAGGGGCGTAGTGGGGTGTCGAGGTCGGCCGTGCAGGACGCCCCGGTGGTGCGGGGGTGCCGAAGCCCGCGCCGCCGCGCTGCCGCGGTGCCTGAGAACCGCCGCGGATCAGCAACCAGATGACCACGCCGATGAGGACGAGCGCCAGCACGATGAGTGCCAGCCAGACCAGATCGCGCAGGAACCAGACGACCGCGGCCACCGAAGCCACCAGACCCCACCACAGTGCCCATGGTTTGGTCCGCAGGGCGCCCAGGATCAACAGGGCGACATGGTCGACGAGGAACAGGACGGCATACCAGCCGCCCACCAGCAGTCCGGCGGCCACACCGAACAGGGTGAGCAGAGCCATCGGCAGGACCAGCCGGATCTCGATATAAGCGGCCTCGTCGCCTCGGCGCCGCGCGAGGAATGCCCAGACCCAGGCAGCGATGAGCAGGACGTGAGCACCGACCACCGCCTGCGTCGCCACGATGCCATGGGCCGCAATGGCCAGGCCCATGGCCCCGACGTAGGTTGCCAGCTCCGGCACCACCAGCCGGACCACACGGTTGCGTACGCGGGCGGTCAGCAATGCCAGCATGAGTGCTGGAATCGCCATCGACACGCCGGTGAGCAGCTGGCTCGGCGAATGCAGCCAGGGGACCGTCGTATCGAGGAACGGAGTGGCCAGGATCGCCAGTAGGGTCGCCGCGAAGGCACAGGACAGAGGAGTGATCCACCGGCTACCGCGGCGCTGCAGAACCCAATAGCAGGCATACGCCAGTGCCCAGGTGAACCAGGCCGCCGCGATGACCAGGAGCACACCGTCGTCGATCACAGTGCGCAGCACGACCTGGGCCAGCAGGAACGTGCAGACCGTGGTGATGACGAACGAGTACTGCCAGCGGGTGAAGGCCAGCCAGGTCGCGGCGGCGCCGACGAGGACGAGGGACGGCACGGTCAGGGGGAGCGCTCCCGAACTCCAGACGGGGATCGTCTGGCAGAACACGAGGAGCGCCAGCGCCGCGGTGAACACCAGGCTGACCACGGACATCCCGGGTGCCCCAGCGGGCCGTGGTGGGCGGGACCGGGTGAACCAGGATTGGGCGAACCGGGTCTGGACGAACAACAGACAGCCCTGCCCGACCAGGACAAGTGCGGTGACCAGGCCGACAACTCCGGTCGCCCATGGTTCGTCCCGCATTCCACCGAAGGTGGGCACGAACAGGAACGCAAGGGCGTAGAGCCCCTGGGCGACGACCGCGGTGCGGGCCTCGGAGGTTTTGGACCGGCGCAGCAGGGCGAGGTGGAACAGCGCAAGCCCGCCACCGGTCAGCATCATCCCCGCGATGAACACGCTGTGCCCGGCCGCCGTCGCCCAGGCCCGCGATACGTCCATTTCGTCGATTCCCGCGTACAGGCAGAGTGCTGCGGCGGTGAGCACGGGGACGCCGGCCAGCGTCAGGCAGGCGTTGCGCAGCGGGTAGCTCAGGGCCAATAGGCCCAGGAACAGGACGACGAGGACGGCGGAACCGACCAGGCGCGCATCGAGTCCGACCAGAGCGGGCAAGGGGAGCATCAGCCAGAAGGCGTTCCATGGGGTCACCAGGGCCGAAGCGGCTTGTTGCCGCGGGCGTGTCCGCGACCTGCGTCCGCCTCGGTCCGAACCGCCGAGTAACCAGGCGAGCAGAATGTCGACGGCGCAGACGGCGCACAGTCCGCAGGCCAGCGCGAGCAGGCCGAGCTGCTCGGAATCCGTGTATGCCCCGGCCTCCTCGGCACCGGCCAGGTGGGCCGCCAGGGTCAGGGCGGTGAGCGCCCCGGCGGTCGCTGCCAGGCAGCGAGCCACGGGCAGATCCCTGCGCCAGGCCAGGAGGAACAGCAGGGCGGTTGCGGCCGCATCGCCGGCGATGATGCCGATCGCGATGTGGGGAGCCTCGCCGGTGGCGGGGGTCCAGCCGCCGACCAGCTGTGCGACGGCCAAGACGGCAATGCCCGGGCCGAAGAGCACGGGGAACGGCTTCGGCCGGCTCAGCAGCGCGCCGAGCCAGAATCCGCAGGCCAGAACGGAGCCGGTCAGACAGGCGGCGCCGGCCGCGTTCAGCCCCCGGTCACCGCTGCCCGCAGGGGTCAGCACCAGCGCCGCGGCCGCCGCCATCAGGGCTCCGCTGAGCAGCACGAGTGCCAGGGCCAACCGCGCTCGCCCGCCCAGGCACCAGGCCGCGACCAGATAGTGCAGCCCCACGATGCCCAGCAGAATGGTCCAGCGCCAGAGTGTCATATCGAAGGGCACGACAAGTGCCATCAGCAGAGCGAACGGCGCGAGGAACTGGCCCAGTACGAGGTGCGGCAGGATGAAGCGGCGGGGGAGCCGAGGCGTTAGGAGTCGGGCGGCCACCGCGAAGGCCGTGCCGATCGCGACCACGGCACACAGGTACCAGAAAACGGAGTCCGTGCCGGTCAGCGACACCGCCGAGAGCACCAAGGAGACGCTGAACAGGGCCGCGAACCAGGTGACCAGGGCCGAGCGCAGCAGGTAGGCGGCCAACACATAGCAGGCCAGACCTGCCAGGGACGAGATGAACCAGGCGATACGGCCGGCCACCAGGTCCATTCCGCCCAGCAGGGCACCTGCGATCGGTACCAGGACCAGACCCAGGCCGGTCAGTGCGATGCCAACCGGGTGCAGCCTGCGGGTTCGGGTGTAGAGCACGAGCCCCAGGACATAGGACAGGAGGGCGACGAACCATATGCACGAGGCCCCCACGAGCGCGCTGTCGGCGATGCTCGCGAAGATCAGGGCCGAGGTGATGACGAAGACGCAGGCCAAGCCCAGCAGGAGGTTCGGATACAGTACCGAGCGAGTCACCCGGGCGGGGTACGGGGATCCGGGAGGGCCGGAGGGGTGAACGGGGTGGTACCCACCGGAGCCCGGCGCCTGGGGGAGAGGCACAGCCGGCCCATACGGCCCGTAGGGACGGGCCACCTGGAGGGCACTGGGGCCGGCCGGCGGTCCGGTGGGCCGGGGCGGGGGCGTCGGCCCCGAACCTGGCCGGGCGCCGATCGGGACTCCCGGGCCGGGGCGGGGTCCGGGCGGGAGCGGCCCATAGGGAGGCACGGCGCTCGCCCGACCACCGGCCGGGGCGGTCCCTCCCCGGCGGTGCGGCCCAGCGGGCAAGGGTCCGCGCGGCGCGCCGGTGCGCATGGCGGTGAGGACTGGGGTGATCGCGGCCATGAGTGCGAGGAGACAGATCGACAGCAGTGTCAGGCCGATCGCGAAGACGAAGGCGTCGCTGGTGTTCAAGGCCGGTCCTCCCGGGGAATCGGGCGGACACTCCTGGACGGGTGTCCGACTAGCTCCACCGTACCGGTCCCTACCCGGAGTACACCCGAAATCCCCGCAATCCACAGAAATCGGTACGCACGGTCGGGTGCGGGTTCAGTATCCACAGGTGACGGACCGCCAGTCGCTCGCGGTTATGGCTGTGCGGAACCTTCGGCAGTGTGTCAGGAGGAACGGCGAAAAGGTGAAACCCTACCACAGATCCAGGCGGATTGCTCGTGAAGGCCTTGCAATAGTTGACGGCACCCTGTATATTTGACATTTGCGTTGCTGTCGTTCGTGGTGCCTTCATATAGCGGTGGGCCCCATACCGCATGGTTTGGGCTGTCGGGTCTTCATCGACCCCTCTTCCGGACCGTGTCGACCGGTCCAGCCACATGCACTGTAGCACTTGTCGGTGCTCGGGTTCACGTGGACGGTTCGCCCGGTTGTATCGATGGCAACGACGGCAGAGACAACCACGTGGAAGGATCCAATGGCCGCCGCCAACGTACACACCAGGACCGCTAATCCGCCCAAGCGCATTTCCTTCGCCAAGATCGAAGAGGCGCTTGAAGTCCCCAACCTGCTGGGCCTCCAGACTGACAGCTTCGACTGGCTGATCGGTAACGAGCGCTGGCAGGACCGGGTCGCAGAAGCGATCGAGAACGACGATGATTCGGTCGCGACGACGTCCGGGTTGGAAGACATCTTCGAAGAGATCTCCCCGATCGAGGACTTCTCCGGCTCCATGTCGCTGTCGTTCCGCGAACACCGCTTCGAAACGCCCAAGTACTCGATCGACGATTGCAAGGAGCGTGACATCACCTATTCGGCGCCGCTCTACGTGACCGCCGAATTCATGAACAACAACACCGGTGAAATCAAGTCGCAGACCGTTTTCATGGGCGACTTCCCCCTGATGACCGATCAGGGCACCTTCGTCATCAACGGAACCGAGCGCGTCGTTGTCTCGCAGCTCGTCCGTTCGCCCGGCGCCTACTTCGAGAAGGCCGCCGACAAGACCAGCGACAAGGACATCTACTCCGCGAAGATCATCCCCAGCCGCGGTGCGTGGCTGGAATTCGAGATCGACAAGCGCGACCAGGTGGGTGTGCGCCTGGACCGCAAGCGCAAGCAGTCGGTCACCGTGCTGCTCAAGGCCCTGGGCTGGACCGAATCGAAGATCCTCGAAGAATTCGGCGACTTCGAATCGATCCGCGAAACGCTGGCCAAGGACACTGTCCAGACGCGGGAAGAGGCCCTGCTGGACATCTACCGCAAGCTGCGCCCGGCGGAGCCCGCCACGGTGGAGGCCGCGGAGAACCTGCTGCGCAACCTGTACTTCAACCACAAGCGCTACGATCTGGCCAAGGTCGGCCGCTACAAGGTCAACCGCAAGCTGGGCATCGACGCTCCGCTGAGCGAATCGGTGCTCAGCGTCGACGACATCGTCGCGACCATCCGCTACATCGTCAGCCTGCACGCGGGCGTCGAGACGATGCCGGGGAACCGCGATGGGGAGCCGATCGAACTGCGTGTGGCGCTCGACGACATCGACCACTTCGGCAACCGCCGCATCCGCGCTGTGGGCGAACTGATCGAGAACCAGGTCCGGACCGGCCTGTCGCGCATGGAGCGCGTCGTGCGCGAACGCATGACGACTCAGGACGTCGAGGCGATCACGCCGCAGACCCTGATCAACATCCGGCCCGTCGTGGCCGCGATCAAGGAGTTCTTCGGCACCAGCCAGCTGTCGCAGTTCATGGACCAGAACAACCCGCTGGCCGGGCTGACGCACAAGCGCCGCCTGTCCGCGCTGGGCCCCGGCGGTCTGTCCCGCGACCGCGCCGGCATGGAGGTCCGTGACGTCCACCCGTCGCACTACGGCCGTATGTGCCCGATCGAATCGCCTGAGGGCCCGAACATCGGTCTGATCGGTTCGCTGGCCTCGTTCGCCCGCATCAACCCCTTCGGCTTCATCGAGACCCCGTACCGCAAGGTGGTCGACGGTGTCGTCACCGACAACACCGAATACCTGACGGCCGATGACGAACTCGAGTTCAACATCGCCCAGGCCAATGCCCCGCTGAACGATGACAGCCGCTTCACGGAGTCCACCGTGCTGGCCCGCCCCAAGGGCGGCGGCGGTGAGGCCGAACTGATCCCGGCTGCGGAGATCGACTACATGGACGTCTCCCCGCGCCAGATGGTGTCGGTGGGTACCGCCCTGATTCCGTTCCTGGAACACGACGACGCCAACCGCGCTCTGATGGGTGCGAACATGCAGCGCCAGGCCGTGCCGCTGGTGATGAGCCAGGCCCCGTACGTGGGTACCGGCATGGAATACCGCGCCGCGGTGGATGCCGGCGACGTCATCGTCGCCAAGAAGGCCGGTGTCGTGACCGAGGTCGCCGCCGACTACGTCAGCGTGATGAACGACGACGGCACCACCTCCCTGTACAAGGCCGAGAAGTTCCGCCGTTCGAACCACGGCACCTCGTACAACCAGCGGATCACCGTCGACGAGGGCGACCGCGTCGAGGTCGGCGCGGTGCTGGGCGACGGCCCTGCCACCGACGGCGGTGAAATGGCGCTGGGCAAGAACCTGCTCGTCGCGGTCATGTCGTGGGAGGGCTACAACTACGAGGACGCGATCATCCTGAGCCAGCGCATGGTGCAGGACGACGTGCTGTCCTCGATCCACATCGAAGAACACGAAGTGGACGCCCGCGACACCAAGCTGGGCGCGGAGGAGATCACCCGGGACATCCCGAACATCTCCCCGGACGCTCTGGCGGACCTGGACGAGCGCGGCATCATCCGCATCGGCGCCGAGGTCACCGACGGCGACATCCTGGTCGGCAAGGTCACCCCGAAGGGCGAAACCGAGCTGACCCCGGAGGAGCGCCTACTGCGCGCCATCTTCGGCGAGAAGTCCCGCGAAGTCCGTGACACCTCGCTCAAGGTGCCGCACGGCCAGTACGGCACCGTCATCGCCGTCAAGGTCTTCGACCGCGACGACGACGATGAGCTGTCCCCCGGCGTGAACCAGATGGTCCGCGTCTACATCGCCCAGCGCCGTAAGATCACGGTGGGCGACAAGATGGCCGGTCGTCACGGCAACAAGGGTGTCATCTCGAACATCCTGCCGATCGAGGACATGCCGTTCATGGCCGACGGCACCCCGGTGGACGTCATCCTGAATCCGCACGGCATGCCGCGTCGTATGAACATCGGCCAGGTCATGGAGATCCACCTGGGGTGGATCGCCAGCCAGGGCTGGAGGATCGAGGGCAACCCCGACTGGGCCAAGGAACTGCTGGAGCGCGACTTCGATCGCGATGCGGCGCCCGGCACCAATGTCGCGACCCCCGTGTTCGACGGCGCCCACTGGGAAGAACTGTCGAACATGCTCGACGTGGTCAACCCGGATCGTGACGGCAACCGGATGATCGATTCGACCGGCCGCACCCGGCTGTTCGACGGCCGTTCCGGCGAACCGTTCCCGTACCCCATCTCCGTGGGCTACATGTACATGCTGAAGCTGCACCACCTGGTCGACGACAAGATCCACGCGCGTTCGACCGGCCCGTACTCGATGATCACGCAGCAGCCGCTGGGTGGTAAGGCGCAGTTCGGTGGCCAGCGCTTCGGCGAAATGGAAGTGTGGGCCCTCGAGGCCTACGGTGCGGCGTACACGCTGCAGGAGCTCCTGACGATCAAGTCCGATGACATTCCCGGTCGTGTGAAGGTCTACGAGGCGATCGTCAAGGGCGAAAACCTGCCGGATCCGGGCATTCCGGAATCCTTCAAGGTGCTCATCAAGGAAATGCAGTCGCTGTGCCTGGACGTGGAGGTGCTGTCCGCGGACGGCATGTCCGTCGAGATGCGCGACTCCGACGACGAGGTCTTCCGTGCGGCAGAGGAGCTGGGCATCAACCTGTCCCGCCCCGAGGCCAACACGGTCGAAGAAGTCTGATTCAAAGAAGTCTGAACACTACGAGGGAATTCCGGCGCGGTGCGAACCGCGTCAACGAGAAAGAGGATTTACGTGCCTGACGTCAATTTCTTTGATGAACTGCGCATCGGCCTGGCCAGCGGTGAGGACATCCGCCGCTGGTCGCACGGCGAGGTCAAGAAGCCCGAGACCATCAACTACCGCACCCTGAAGCCGGAGAAGGACGGCCTGTTCTGCGAGAAGATCTTCGGACCGACTCGCGACTGGGAGTGCTACTGCGGCAAGTACAAGCGCGTGCGCTTCAAGGGCATTGTGTGCGAACGCTGCGGTGTCGAGGTCACCCGTGCCAAGGTGCGCCGTGAGCGCATGGGCCACATCGAACTGGCCGCCCCCGTGACCCACATCTGGTACTTCAAGGGTGTTCCGTCCCGGCTGGGCTACCTGCTGGACCTGGCGCCGAAGGACCTGGAGAAGGTCATCTACTTCGCCGCGTACATGATCACCTCGGTGGACGAGGATTCGCGCCACCGTGATCTGCCGACCCTGCAGAACCAGGTCGACGTGGAGAAGAAGCAGATCGAGAACCGGCGCGACGTCGACATCGATCGCCGCGCGAAGAAGCTGGAAGAGGACCTCAAGGCCCTCGAGGCCGAGGGGGCCACCAAGCCCCAGCGCACCAAGCTGGCCACGGCCGCGGAGAAGGAGATGGGCAATCTGCGCAAGCACGCGGATCGCGACATCGACCGTCTCGAAAAGGTCTGGGACCGCTTCAAGAACCTCAAGGTCAACGACCTCGAGGGCGATGAGCAGCTCTACCGCGACATGGTCGCCCGCTTCGGCATCTACTTCTCCGGCTCGATGGGCGCCGAGGCGATCCAGAAGCGCCTGCAGGAGTTCGACCTCGAGGCCGAAGCCGAGATGCTGCGCGAACTGATCAAGACCGGCAAGGGCCAGCGCAAGACCCGCGCCCTGAAGCGTCTGAAGGTCGTCAACGCCTTCCTGACCACGGACAACAAGCCCGAGGGCATGGTGCTCGACGCCGTCCCGGTGATCCCGCCGGAACTGCGCCCGATGGTCCAGCTCGACGGTGGCCGCTTCGCCACCTCGGACCTGAACGATCTGTACCGCCGCGTCATCAACCGCAACAACCGACTGAAGCGTCTGCTGGACCTCGGCGCTCCCGAGATCATCGTGAACAACGAGAAGCGGATGCTGCAGGAGGCCGTGGACTCGCTGTTCGACAACGGCCGCCGCGGTCGTCCCGTCACGGGTCCTGGCAACCGCCCGCTGAAGTCGCTGTCCGATATGCTCAAGGGCAAGCAGGGCCGCTTCCGTCAGAACCTGCTGGGCAAGCGCGTGGACTACTCGGGCCGTTCGGTCATCGTCGTGGGCCCGACCCTGAAGCTGCACCAGTGCGGTCTGCCCAAGACCATGGCGCTGGAGCTGTTCAAGCCGTTCGTGATGAAGCGCCTGGTCGATCTGAACCACGCGCAGAACATCAAGTCGGCCAAGCGGATGGTGGAACGCCAGAACCCGCAGGTGTGGGACGTGCTCGAAGAGGTCATCACGGAACACCCCGTGCTGCTCAACCGTGCGCCCACGCTGCACCGTCTGGGCATCCAGGCCTTCGAACCCAAGCTGGTCGAGGGCAAGGCCATCAAGATCCACCCGCTGGTCTGCTCGGCGTTCAACGCCGACTTCGACGGTGACCAGATGGCAGTGCACCTGCCGCTGTCGCCCGAGGCCCAGGCCGAGGCCCGCATCCTGATGCTCTCGGCGAACAACATTCTGAAGCCCTCGGACGGCAAGCCCGTGACCATGCCCTCGCAGGACATGATCATCGGCCTGTTCCACCTGACCAGCGACCGGGACGACGTGCCCGGTATCGGTCGGGAGTTCACCGGCATCGCCGAGGCCCAGATGGCCTTCGACCGCGGGGAACTGGACCTGGGCGCGATCGCCAAGATCCGTCTGGGCGGCATCGTCCCGCCGGAGGGCACCGAGGTGCCCGAGGGCTGGACCGCAGGCGATCCGCTCGTCCTCGAGACGACCCTGGGCCGCGCGCTGTTCAACGAGACGCTGCCGGCGGATTACCCGTTCGTCAACCGCACGGTGGACAAGAAGACCCTGTCCGGGATCGTCAACCACCTGGCCGACGCCTACGAGAAGATCATCGTCGCCGACACCCTGGACAACTTCAAGGCCGCCGGTTTCTACTGGGCGACCCGTTCGGGCCTGACCGTCGCGATGTCCGAGGTCGTGTCCCCGGCGTCGAAGGACGCCCTGCTGGAGGAGGCCGAGGCACAGGCCGCCGAAGTGCAGGACAACTTCGACATCGGCGCACTGACCGATGAGGAGCGCCGTGCGGAGCTGATCCGGATCTGGGGTGACACCACCAACAAGATCGGCAAGGCGATGGAGGAGAACTTCCCCCGGGAGAACTCCGTGTTCCGTCTGGTGGAGTCCGGCGCCTCCGGTAACTGGACGCAGGTCCGCCAGCTGGCGGGTATGCGCGGACTGGTGACGAACCCCCGTGGTGAGATCATCCCGCGTCCCATCAAGTCGAACTACCGCGAGGGCCTGTCCGTCCTCGAGTACTTCATCGCCAGCCACGGCGCCCGCAAGGGTTTGGCCGATACGGCTCTGCGTACCGCCGACTCGGGCTACCTGACCCGTCGTCTGGTCGACGTGTCGCAGGACGTCATCGTGCGCGAGGAGGAGACCCAGGACAAGAAGGGCATCACCCTGCCGGTCGCGCAGGAGGATGCAGATGGCAATCTGGTTCCCCACGAGTACGTGGAGACCAGCGTGCTGGGCCGCATCGCGGTGTCCGACATCGTGGACGCCGACGGCAATGTGGTGGTTCCCGCCAAGCACGAGCTCGGCACGGCGGAGATCGCAGCACTGGTCGCAGCCGGTGTCCGCGAGGTCAAGGTCCACTCGGTGCTGACCGCCGATTCGGACGTGGCCATCTCCGCGCAGCACTACGGCCGTTCGATGGCCACCGGCAAGCTGGTGGACATCGGCGAGGCGATCGGCACGGTCGCGGCCCAGTCGATCGGCGAGCCCGGCACCCAGCTGACGATGCGCACCTTCCACACCGGTGGTGTGGCGGAGGCCGGTTCCGGCGGCGACATCACGCAGGGTCTGCCCCGCGTGGCCGAGCTGTTCGAGGCCCGGACCCCGAAGGGCTTCGCCCCGATCGCCGAGGCCGCAGGCCGCGTGAAGATCGACGACACCCGCAAGACCCGTTTCGTCATCGTCACCCCGGACGACGGCGGCGAGGAGATCGAGCACGCAGTCGGTCGCCGCGCCCGCCTGAAGGTCCAGGAGGGCCAGCACATCAAGGCCGGCGAGCAGCTGACCGAGGGTGCTGTGGATCCGAAGCAGGTGCTGCGCATCCTGGGTCGCCGCAAGGCCGAGCAGTTCCTGGTCAACGAAGTGCAGAAGGTGTACCGCTCGCAGGGCGTGGGCATCCACGACAAGCACATCGAGGTCATCGTGCGGCAGATGCTGCGCCGTGTGACCGTGATCGAGTCCGGCGACACCAACCTGCTGCCGGGCGAACTGGTCGACCGCGGACGCTACCTGGCTGAGAACCGCCGGGTGGTGGCCGAGGGCGGTAACGCCGCCTCCGCACGTGATGAGCTGATGGGCATCACGAAGGCCTCGCTGGCCACCGAGTCGTGGCTGTCCGCCGCGTCGTTCCAGGAGACGACGCGCGTTCTGACCGAGGCCGCGATGGAGGGCAAGTCCGATCCGCTGCTGGGCCTGAAGGAGAACGTCATCCTCGGTAAGCTGATCCCGGCCGGTACGGGTATGCACCGGTTCCGCGATCAGATCGTCGAGCCGACCGATGAGGCGAAGCAGGAACTGTACTCGGCCGAGTTCAGCTCCATCTACGCCGGCATGGGCGATGGCGCGACCATTCCGCTGGAGGACTACGACTTCGACGGTATGGACGATATGTGATCGTCTGATCCGCTGAGGTCAGGGGCCGCACACCCATCGGGTGTGCGGCCCCTGTGCATATTCACCTGTCGGGACGCCCGGACACGCGGTTTCCCCGGAAACACGTCTTTATAGTGCCGTGTTCGCGGGGAAACCACGTGTCGGCTGTGTCGGGGCCTGTGGACGCGCGCACGACCGGTGCGTCGTGGGCCTGTGGACCGGCACACGTGTTCCACAGGGGACCCCACGGGGGTGGACGGCGCATGGGCACGGCGCCAGGATCTGTGCCATGTTCAACACGTTCACGAGCGCTCAGGCCAGCGCACTGGGGATCCGCCCCGAGATACTCCACACAGCCCAGTCCTGTTGCCTGTTGCGACAGTCCAGGGGCATCTACACGGTCCTCTATCCGTGCCGGGTCCATCCGGAGTTCGTCCGCCTGATCGATGATGAGGAATCCGTAACGCTGGCGCGCAGCCTCCGGGAAGACGGAACGAACACTGGGCGGGCGGCGCGCTTCTGGCGGTTGGCCCATATGGGTCTGATCACGGTGGCTCCGGGGATACGGACCACGGATGTGGTCAGCCATGAGTCGGCTGCGCTGATCCGCTGTGTCCCGATCCTGCCGATGCGCCTGACCAAGGTGATGGTGAGCAACCCCGGACGATCCGAGACGCAGGCGGTGTGTCGGCGCCGCAAGCGCAGTGTGCCGGAGGGTTCCGTCGGACCGTGGCAGGGCCTGGCGGTGGCGACCGCGGCTCGGGCAGCACTCGAAATGGCGTCGGATGTCTCGGTGGAGGCGGGGGTGATCGCCCTCGACCACGTCATCCGAACCGCTGCGGACCCGGACTCCATGCGCGGTGTCCTGTTGGGCATGGTCGAGGCGGATGGGCGTTTTGCACGCAGTGCGAGGCTGGCGAGGTGCCTGGCCTGGGCGACCGGGTTGGCGGAGAGCCCGGCGGAGAGCCTGACGGTGGTTCGATTCGCGGAGTCGGGTAGCCTGCCCCGAGTGCGGCAGCAGGTGGAGATCTACGATGAGCACGGGCGCTTCATCGCGCGCGTGGACTTCCTGCTCGACGACGACAAGATCCTGGAGGCCGATGGCGCGGCGAAGTACAAGACCATCGCCCAGGGCGGCTACCGGAGGGACGGCGAGGACCCGCTGGAGGCCGAAAAGCGCAGGCAGTACGCGCTACAGGCACTGGGCTACGAGGTCCACCGGCTGATGTGGGCCGCCTCACCCCAACAACACCTGCAACTCATCCCACCGGCTGCGCGGAACGCGTTTGAGCTCCTTGACGGCATCGGCCATGCGCACATGCGCGATGTCGATCCCGCGCAGCGAAGCCATCTCACCCCAGCGGTGCTCGGTGGCCAGATCCACCGCCGCCAGGCCCAGACGGGTGGCCAGCACCCTGTCATAGCCGGTCGGCGCGCCCCCGCGCTGCAGGTGGCCCAGGATCATCGAACGCGTCTCGATACCGGTGGCCTCCTCGATCAGCGGTGCCAGGTGGTTCGCGACCCCGCCCAGGCGCACCCGGCCGTGCTTGTCCAAGCCGGCCTCGGACACCTGGGAGTCCACGTCCTCGGGCACGAAGCCCTCCGCCACGACCACGATCGGGGCGCGCCCCCGGTCCTTGGCCGAACGCACCCATTCGTAGATCTGCGCATAGGACACGGGGAACTCGGGGATCAGGACCGCGTGCGCGCCGCCTGCCATTCCGGCATTGAGCGCGATCCACCCGACATTGCGGCCCATCACCTCGATCACCATGCAGCGGTGGTGTGATTCCGCGGTGGTGCGCACGGAATCGATCGCGTGCGTGGCGATGGCCGCGGCCGTGTCGAAGCCGAAGGTGTAGTCGGTCCCGCCCAAGTCGTTGTCGATCGTCTTGGGCACCCCCACCACGGGCAGACCCTCATCGTCGGCCAGGCGCGCCGCCCCCGCCAGGGTGCCCTCGCCACCGATCGCGATGACCGCGTCCAGTCCGCGTTCGTCCATCACCTGCCGCATCCGCGCCGGCCCCCCGCCGGAGTACGGATGAGTGCGCGAGGTCCCCAGGATGGTGCCGCCGCGTCCGGAGATGCCGCGCACCGCATGTGTGTCGAGTTCGAACATGTCGTCCTCGAGCAGCCCGCGCCATCCGTCGCGCAGCCCCATGAAGGAGTGTCCGTGGGCTCTTACGCCCTTGCGCACGGCGCCGCGGATCACGGCGTTGAGCCCCGGCCCGTCGCCCCCGGATGTCATGATGCCGATGTTCATGGGTGTGCTCATATTGCTCCTCCTGAGCCTCGGCCGACGGTTCCGGCCGGCGATTGGGTCGGTGCCCGGCTCAGCGCGTGAGCCGGCGCTTGTCCTCGGGTTCGAGCTTCACGGTGTGGCCGGCCATGACCGAGAATCCCTTGAGCACCAGAGTGCCCTGGGAGCCATCGCCCTGCGCCGACTTGCGGATGGTGTTGCCGGCCATGATGTTGATCGTCTCGTCGACCACGCGCACCCCGGCCGGGACGAAGATGTCGTGCCCGCCCATGAGTGAGTACAGGTTGAGGGTCAGCAGCACGCCGGGGCCCATGACCTGGCGCAGGTGGATGTTCGACCCACCCATCAGCGCGTAATCGCTGAGCTCCGGGGTGCCCGCCTCTAGCTCCAGATCGCCGCCGCTGAGGATGTCGACCTGGTTGCGGGCGCGCCCGGCCCCCGGCAGCACGGGCAGGTTGTTCTCACCCGAGGTGGCCGGTGTGTGGCCGGTCCCCGGCACCTGCAGGCCGTGCCCGGCGCCGAGGCCCCCGCCGGCCGTCTGCGCCGTGTACCGGGCGTGCAACTCACGCCCCTCCGGGAGGTCGGCCAGCAGGGCGGGGAGTTCGTCGATGTACTTCGCCCGCATCGCCCCGGTTTGGCGTTCGTCGAGTTCTCCGACGTTCAGCCGGCCCGCGGCGTGGGCCAGCGCCAGCACATCGAGCACCGCATCGCGGTCGCTGTCTGCGGCGCGTACCCGCGGGGCCCGGTGTGCGGGTTCTTCGGCCGGAGTCTGTTCATCCACGTGTTCCAGCCTACGACACGTCCGCCCAGTTCACAGGTTCACAGACGCGGCACAGGCTGGACACACGCCCGGCCTCGCCGCGGCCGGGACCCTGATCCCATGACGATAGGCAAGAAGACGATAGAGACGAAGAAACTGTGGCTGAACCTCGGTGTCGTGGCGATGTTGCTGCTGGCCGCACTCGTGTACCTGTGGAATCTCACGGTCTCCGGCTACGGCAATGCCTTCTATGCCGCGGTGGTCCGCGCCGGTTCCAAGGACTGGACCGCGCTGCTGTTCGGCTCGCTCGACGCGGCCAATGGGATCACCGTGGACAAACCGCCGGCGGCCTACTGGATACCCGCCCTGTTCGCCCGGGTCTTCGGCTTCTCGTCGTTTACCGTACTGTTCCCACAGGCGGTGATGGGCGTGGCCACGGTCTGGCTGGTCCACTGCACGGTCGCGCGCACCAGCGGGCGGGCCTGGGGCCTGTTGGCCGGGCTGCTCATGACGCTGAGCCCCGTGGCCGTCATGATGTTCCGGTTCGACAACCCCGACGCGATGCTGACCCTGTGTCTGACCCTGGCCGCCTATCTGACGGTCCGCGCCATCCAATCGCCGCGGCGGGCCGACTGGTGGATGCTGGGCTGTGGCCTGATCATCGGTCTGGCCTTCCTGACGAAGATGCTGCAGGGCTTCATGACGCTGCCGGCTCTGGGCCTGGCCTTCCTCATCGCCGCACCGGGTGGGTGGCTGCGTCGGCTCCGTGGTCTGGCCGTGGGCGTGGCGGGCGTCATCGTGCCGATCGTGGCCTATGCCGGCGTGTTCTACGCCTGGCCCGCCGATGAACGCCCCTATATGGCCGGCACCGCTGGCAATGACTTCTGGGAGTTGGTCTTCGGTTACAACGGGCTGGGGCGGATCTTCGGCGGTTCGGGCAACGGCGGTGGAGGCATGGGCGGGCAGTCCTCCGACGGCAACATCCTCATGAAGCTGTTCTCCCTGGGATTGAACGGCTCGAACACCAGTTTCGGCGGCTCCACCGGCATCCTGCGCCTGTTCAACACGGGCTTCGGTCCGGAGATCGCCTGGCTGCTGCCCACCGCACTCATCCTGCTGATCGCAGGCCTCATCGCCACCCGCAGGGCACCCCGGACGGATCCGGCCCGCGCGGCACTCATCGTCTGGGGCGGTTGGCTGCTGGTCACCGCGGGGGTCTTCAGCTATATGGAGGGCACCATCCACCCGTATTACGTGGTGGCCCTGGCTCCGGCCATCGCCGGGCTGAGCGCGGTCGGTGCGCAGGCGGTGCGCGAGCGCATCACGGGCCGCGATGACGCTCAGCCGGGTCGGCATGCGGCCGGGACACATGCGGCTGCGGTCTCGGGCCGAGGCTCCCGCGCCTACTGGTACCGCGCGGCCCTGGGTGCCGCGGTGGCCGCCGGCGGAGCGACCGGCTATTACCTGCTGGCCGTCAACGGCACCGATTGGCTGCCCTGGCTGCGCTGGGTGCTGCTCATCGGCTCCCTGCTCACCGCGATCGTGATCGTCGTCGGACTGGACCGGCTGCGGATCGCGGGGTTCAAGCACCTGGGCGCCGTGGTGCTCACGGCCGCGATCGTGTTCGGGGCGGGCGGTACCGCTGCCTGGTCGCTGGCCTCGGTCGGCAATGCGTACACCGGTTCCATCCCGGTATCCGGCCCCGCAATAGCCGGTGGCGGCGGGATGAGCGCCGGCGGAGGCGAGCGCGGTCCTGCAGGCCAGAGCGGTCCCGGCGGCCAGAGCGGGGACAGCGACTCCGAACTGATCGAACTGCTGCAGCAGACCACCACCACCTACTCGGCGGCCATGTCGGGGGCGACCGGCGCGGCGCAGCTGATGATCTCCTCCGATACCGAAGTGCTCGACATCGGCGGATGGAACGGCTCCGATCCGTTCCCCACGCTCGATCAGTTCAAACAGCTGGTGGCCGACGGCCGGATCGGCTACTACATCTCCGGCGGCCAAGGCGGCCGGGACGGACCAGGCGGGCCGGGCGGCCAAGGCGGACCGGGCGGACCGGGCGGCGGCAATGACGAGATCGCCTCGTGGGTCGCGGAGAACTACTCCGCGACGACCGTGGGCGGCTCGACGGTCTACGACCTGACGCAGGAGGCCGGACGATGACCACGCAGAACCGAGACGAGCGGACCGCGGTGGACGGCGCTCGCAGGACCCCGACCACAGTGGACCTGGTCGTCCCCGTATACAACGAACAGGACCAACTGGCCGACACGGTCTGCACCCTGCTGGGTCTGACCGCGGAATCGGCGAACGAGGTCACCATCGTCATCGCCGACAACGCCAGTACCGACCGGACCGGCCGGATCGGCGCGGACTTAGCGCAGCTGCAGCAGCGCGTGCGCTACGTCCGGCTGGACCAGAAGGGCCGCGGCCGCGCGCTGAAACAGGTGTGGAGCGCATCGCGCGCCGATGTCGTCGCCTATACGGACGTCGACCTGGCCACCGACATCCGCCTGCTCGATCCCATGGTCCGGGTGCTGGCGTCTGGCACGGCGGACGTGGCGATCGCCTCGCGCCTGCTGTCGGACTCCAAGGTGGAACGCGGTCCCAAGCGGGAGGTCATCTCCCGCTGCTACAACCGCATCCTGAAAGTGGGCCTGGACGTCGGATACTCCGATGCACAGTGCGGGTTCAAGGCGCTCAGTCGCAGGGCTGCCGATGCGATCCTGCCCCACGTGCGCGACGTCAACTGGTTCTTCGACACCGAGGTCCTGACCCTGGCGCAGTGGTCGGGCCTGCGGATCCACGAATTCGCCGCCGACTGGACCGACGATCCGGATTCGTCCGTGGACGTGGTCGCCACAGCGCTCGAGGACCTCAAGGGGATGGCCCGGATGCGCCGGGACCTGCGGCATTCGGCGATCCCGCTGGAGCGGATCTCCGCCGAGGTCGGTCGGCCGGCCGCCGTGCCGAACCTGGGTGCCCAGATCATCCACTTCGTGGATGTGGGCATTGTGTCCACCGTGACCTATTCCCTGGGCTTCCTGTTGTTGGGGATGTTCATGGACGTCAACCTGGCGAACTTCATCGCGCTGCTGCTCTCCGCCCTGCTCAACACCGCGCTCAACCGCCGGCACACCTTCGGCGCGCGCAATCCCAGCGGTAAGCTGGCCCACCATCTCAAGGGACTGGCCGTATTCGCCCTGTGCTGGCTGCTGACCTCGGCTGCGATCCAGATGACGACCGGGCTGCCCACCATGGCGGTGCTGGTGGCGGTGAGCGTGGCGAATGTGGGAGCGACGGTTCTACGCTTCGCCCTGCAACGCATATGGGTCTTCGCCGATACCCGGCGGAAGGAGTCCTGAGATGAGTCCGAGGACCGTCCCACCCTGCCGCCTGCGGCGGGCCGGACGAGGGCCCCACACAGCGCCTCGGACGAACGATAATGGAGACCGTGAACGGAATGGGAACACAGCACATGGCACACACAGACGGCACCCCGATGCGCATTCTGGTCGTCGACGACGAGTCGAACCTGGCCGAACTGCTGGCCATGGCCTGCACCGTGCAGGGCTGGCAGCCCACCACCGCAGGGACCGGGCGCGAGGCAGTCCGGCTGGCCCGCACGGAACCCTTCGACGCGATCATCCTGGACGTCATGCTGCCGGACCTGGACGGTTTCGAGGTCCTGGCGAAGCTGCGCGGCGAGGGCATCGACACCCCGGTGGTGTTCCTGTCGGCCAGGGATTCGGTGGACGACCGCCTCAACGGTCTGCGACTGGGCGGGGACGACTATGTGACCAAGCCCTTCAACCTCGAAGAGGTGATGGCACGTGTTGCCGCCCGCCTGCGCCGGACCGGGACCCTGCCCGAGGATGAGTCCGGGATGCTGAGCGTGGGCGATCTGCGACTCGACGAGGCCAGCCACGAGGTCAGCCGTGCCGGTGCGCCGATCGACCTGACGGCGCGCGAATACGAGGTGCTGTTGTTGTTCATGCGCAATCCGCATGTGGTGTTGACCAAGGCGCAGATCCTCGACCGGGTGTGGGACTACGACTTCGGCGGCAACGGCAATATCGTCGAGCTCTACATCTCCTATCTGCGCAAGAAGATCGACTCGGTCGTTCCCGATAAGCCCTCAATGATCCAGACCAAGCGCGGTGCCGGCTATATGCTGCGGGAGGTCTGATGGAGTCCGGCTCCCCGGCACCGAACCGGGGAATGCACCCGAGCCTGCGGGCCAGGCTGATCCTGACCACCCTGAGCGTGCTCGTGGTGATCGGCGTGGGCATCGGACTGGCCTCCGTGCTGACCGTGCGGGCCTCGCTGATGGGCAATCTGGACGAGCAGTTGCGGACCACAGCAGAGAGCGCCCAGCACGGCCCCGGGGGCGGCGCACGCTCGGACGGGGCCGCGACGGGCGCCGAGACCGGCGCGCCGGCCGAATACCGCCGATGGCTGCGCTTCCTCGATATGCCGGGCCAGGGGGATCGGACGATCGCGCTGGTGACCGACGGGTCCACCGCGATCGGTGCGATCACCCGAGCGGAATACGGGGCGCCGCAGTCCCTGGACGAAGCGGATGCGCGCAGTCTGATCGGCCTGGACGCAGACGAGGCCCCGCGCAGCATCACCCTGCCCAACCTGGGCAGTTACCGCGTGATGACCTTCGACCAGCAGGGCCTGCGTGTGACCTACGGGATTCCGCAGGACGGTGTCGACTCCGCCCTGCGCACCACAGGGGCGTGGACGGCGGGCGCGGTGGGCATCGGCCTGGTGGCCGCCGGCCTGGCCGCGGGCCTGGTGATCTCCCGGCAGCTGCGGCCGCTGCGCCAGGTGGCCCGGACCGCGCGCGAGGCCGCGGGCCTGGACCTCAACCCGGGCGGGGCCGCGGTGGACGTGCGGGTCCCGGATGCGCTGGTCAAGAACGGCACGGAGGTGGGCGATGTGGCCGCGGCGATGAACGCAATGCTCGGAAACGTCGATGCGGCACTGGCCGCCCGATACCGCTCGGAGGTGCAGATGCGCCGGTTCGTCGCCGACGCCTCGCACGAACTGCGCACGCCCCTGACGACGATCCGCGGCTATGCGGACCTGACCAAGCCACTGCGCTCGCAGTCTCCGGAACAGGTCGCCCAGGCGCTCGAGAGGATCGACGCCGGAGCTGTGCGGATGTCCGGGCTGGTCGACGATCTACTGCTGCTGGCACGCCTGGACGCGGGCCGCGAGCGGGTGCAGACCACCACCGTGGACCTTTCGGAACTGCTGATCGAGATGGTGGGGGACGCCCATGCCACGACGGCTGACCACGACCACTCCCTCGACCTGCCACCCGAACCGGTCGAGGCCCTGGGCGACCGGGCCCGAGTCGCGCAGATCGTGGCCAATCTGCTGACCAACGCCCGCGTCCACACCCCGCGCGGCACGCACATCACCGTCAGTGCCGAAAAGGTGGGCGAAAGTGCGCTGATACGGGTGGCCGACGACGGCCCCGGGATCGATCCGGAGCTGGGCGAGAAGATCTTCGACCGCTTCGCCCGCGGGGACCAGCAGCGCGCCAGGTCGAACGAGGCCCAGGTGCAGGGAGGGTCCTCCGGGCTGGGGCTGGCGATCGTGCGCTCGCTGGCCCGTGCCATGGGTGGAGACGTCTCGGTGGCCTCGAGCCCGGCCGGCTCGATCTTTACCGTCGAGCTGCCGGCGGCGCGCGGCTTTTCACAGCTTTGGCATAGAGACGACATAAGCACGGTCCAGGGCCGGTGACGAAGCTGATTCCAACAGGTCGAAACCGGCGCTTGCCGGATCGGAGGAGGAACGGTGATGAGCACCAACCAGAACGAGAACCCGCAGGATCAGTACGCAGCCCGGCCCGGGGTGGGCGAACCCAAGCGCACGATCGGCCTGACCCCGGCGATCGCGGCGGGCGTCGGCCTGCTGCTGGTCGGGGGAGTGGCCGGCGGAGCCGTGGGCGCGGTCGCAGCGGGCTCGTCCTCCGGCGGTTCGAGCCAGATGGGCGGCCCCGGTGGTCAGGGCGGTCCAGGTGGCCGGGACGGTCAGGGCGCCCAGCACCACCTGAATGACCATTCGAACAGGGTGCAGAACGCCACGGTGGCCACTGTCCGAAAGGTCGGAGGCAACCTCGCCGATGCTGCGAGCTGGGCCGTTTGAGGGACTGGGGAGACGACCGCGCGCCGGTACACCCGAGCAGGTGTACCGGCGCGCCCGTACTGTGACGACTTCCACAAGATTGCCCTCTGCCAATCGTTTGACCGCCGGGGCGCGGGCGGTCTACTCTGGAAAGGACTGATTTCGATCAGCCATGTTCGCGTGCTCGCATGCGAACGATGTGGTCCCCGGTGTTGGAATTCGCGGTGTTATATCCGCCCGACACACCCGACCTCGGGTGCACAGGGACCGCGTACTTACTGCGATCGGGCAGGCAGCTTCACCCGATCGCATGGGACATGTTCGCACCAACGGTCGGCGGGCTCCGCCTGTTACCGCGGTGAGGACTTAGGAATATCGAGAAGCAACTGGAGAACACTTAAGTGCCTACCATTCAGCAGCTGGTCCGTAAGGGCCGGCACGACAAGGCCGCGAAGAACGCGACGCCTGCCCTGAAGGGCAGCCCGCAGCGCCGCGGTGTCTGCACCCGCGTTTACACCACCACCCCGAAGAAGCCGAACTCGGCACTGCGCAAGGTCGCTCGTGTCAAGCTGTCCTCGCAGATCGAGGTCACGGCGTACATTCCGGGTGAAGGCCACAACCTGCAGGAGCACTCCATCGTGCTCGTGCGCGGTGGCCGTGTGAAGGACCTCCCCGGCGTCCGCTACAAGATCATCCGCGGCACCCTCGATACGCAGGGCGTCAAGGGCCGCCAGCAGGCCCGCAGCCGCTACGGAGCCAAGAGGGAGAAGAAGTAATGCCTCGTAAGGGACCCGCACCCAAGCGCCCGGTCGTCATCGACCCGGTCTACAACTCGCCGATCGTCACGCAGCTGATCAACAAGGTCCTGCTCGACGGCAAGCGCTCCACCGCCGAACGCATCGTCTACGGTGCACTCGAAGGCGTGCGCGAGAAGAGCAACAACGATCCGGTACAGCAGCTGAAGAAGGCCCTGGACAACATCCGTCCGGCCCTCGAAGTCAAGTCCCGCCGCGTCGGCGGCGCGACCTACCAGGTCCCCGTCGACGTCAAGCCGGGCCGCGCCACCACGTTGGCCCTGCGCTGGCTGGTCGGCTTCTCCCGGCAGCGCCGCGAGAAGACCATGACCGAACGCCTGATGAACGAGATTCTCGACGCGTCGAACGGCCTCGGTGCCGCTGTCAAGCGCCGTGAGGATACGCACAAGATGGCCGAGTCGAACAAGGCCTTCGCACACTACCGCTGGTAATCCTCGGTTATACCCGGCGGGCCTGCGGGCCCGCAGGCCCGCCGGGGCCAGAAGCTCTAGACACGAGAGAGAGACACCGTGGCACTTGCAGTGCTCAAGGACCTCAACAAGGTCCGCAATATCGGCATCATGGCCCACATCGATGCCGGTAAGACCACCACGACGGAACGAATCCTGTTCTACACCGGTGTGAACTACAAGATCGGCGAAACGCACGATGGCGCTTCGACGATGGACTGGATGGAACAGGAAGCAGAGCGCGGTATCACGATCACGTCGGCCGCGACGACCTGCTACTGGAAAGACAACCAGATCAACATCATCGACACCCCCGGGCACGTCGACTTCACCGTTGAGGTGGAGCGTTCGCTGCGTGTGCTCGACGGTGCTGTCGCCGTGTTCGACGGCAAGGAGGGCGTGGAGCCCCAGTCGGAGACCGTCTGGCGCCAGGCCGACAAGTACGATGTCCCCCGCATCTGCTTCGTCAACAAGATGGACAAGCTGGGCGCGGACTTCTTCTTCACCGTGCAGACGATCGTCGATCGCCTGGGCGCGAAGCCGCTGGTGATGCAGGTGCCGATCGGCGCGGAGAACGACTTCCGCGGCGTCGTCGACCTGGTCGAGATGAAGGCATACGAATGGCCCGAGGTCTTCCCGGAGGATCACGACGAGTTCCACGCCAAGAAGGGCGATGAAACCCGCGGCCAGCTGGAGATCGAGGTGCCGATCCCCGAGGACATCGCGGACAAGGTCGAGGAATACCGTACGAAGCTCGTCGAAGACGTCGCCGAAGCCTCCGATGAGCTCATGGAAGCCTACCTGGAGAACGACGACCTGACGCTCGAGCAGCTCAAGTCCGGCATTCGCCACCTGACCGTGAACTCGGAGGCCTACCCGGTCTTCGCCGGTTCCGCGTACAAGAACAAGGGCGTTCAGCCCATGCTCGACGCGGTCATCGACTACCTGCCGACCCCGCTCGACGTGGGCGCGGTCGTCGGTCACGACCCGAAGGACGAAGAAGCCGAGCTGACCCGCGAGCCCTCGACCTCCGAGCCCTTCTCGGCTCTGGCCTTCAAGGTCGCCACGCACCCGTTCTTCGGCACGCTGACCTATGTCCGCGTGTACTCGGGTGAGGTCAAGCCGGGCGAGCAGGTCCTCAACGCGACCTCCGGCAAGAAGGAGCGCATCGGCAAGCTCTTCCAGATGCACTCCAACAAGGAGAACCCGGTGGAAGAGGCCGTTGCAGGCCACATCTACGCCTTCATCGGGCTCAAGGACACGACGACCGGCGATACGCTGTGCGACGCGTCGAACCCGATCTCGCTGGAGTCGATGACCTTCCCCGAGCCCGTGATCTCCGTGGCCATCGAGCCCAAGACCAAGGGCGACCAGGAGAAGCTCTCCGCGGCCATCCAGAAGTTCGTGAAGGAAGACCCGACCTACAAGGTCGAGTTGGACGCCGAAACCGGCCAGACCGTCATCTCCGGCATGGGCGAGCTCCACCTGGACATCCTGGTGGACCGCATGCGCCGCGAGTTCAAGGTCGACGCCAATGTGGGCAAGCCGCAGGTCGCCTACCGCGAAACCATTCGCCGGAAGGTCGAGAAGCAGGACTACACCCACAAGAAGCAGACCGGCGGTTCGGGTCAGTTCGCGAAGGTCCAGGTCACCATCGAGCCCCTCGAGGTCGAAGGCGATACGATCTACGAGTTCGACAACCAGATCACGGGTGGCCGCGTTCCGCGCGAGTACATCCCGTCGGTCGATGCGGGCATCCAGGATGCCATGCAGGTCGGTATCCTGGCCGGTTACCCGATGGTCGGCGTCAAGGCGACGCTGGTCGACGGTGCCTACCACGACGTCGACTCGTCCGAAATGGCCTTCAAGATCGCCGGCTCCATGGTCTTCAAGGAAGCCGCGCGCAAGGCCAGCCCCGTTCTGCTGGAACCGCTGATGGACGTTGAGGTGCGTACGCCCGAGGAGTACATGGGCGACGTCATCGGCGACCTGAACTCGCGTCGTGGCCAGGTGCAGTCGATGGAGGACGCCTCCGGCGTCAAGGTCGTCAAGGCACTGGTCCCGCTGTCCGAGATGTTCGGCTACATCGGCGACCTGCGGTCGAAGACCCAGGGCCGTGCGGTGTACTCGATGCAGTTCCAGAGCTATTCCGAGGTCCCGAAGGCAGTTGCCGACGAGATCATCCAGAAGACCCGCGGCGGAGAGTAATCTCCCCGTTCGCCGGCCGGGGGAGTGGTCCTCCGGCCGGCACCGACAGAAGAAACACGGTGGCGGCCCGCAACCCAGCGGGCCGTGCCATCCACGAGGAGGAACCCAGTGGCAAAGGCTACCTTTGATAGGAACAAGCCGCACGTCAACATCGGTACCATCGGTCACGTTGACCACGGTAAGACGACTCTGACCGCGGCAATCACCAAGGTACTGGCAGACAAGTACCCGGATCTGAACGAGGCCAAGGCCTTCGATCAGGTCGACAACGCTCCTGAGGAAAAGGAGCGCGGCATTACCATCAACGTCTCGCACGTTGAGTACCAGACCGAGAAGCGTCACTACGCTCACATCGACGCCCCCGGTCACGCCGACTACATCAAGAACATGATCACCGGCGCCGCCCAGATGGACGGTGCGATCCTGGTCGTCGCCGGCACCGATGGTCCGATGCCGCAGACCCGCGAGCACGTCCTGCTGGCTCGCCAGGTTGGCGTTCCCGCCATCGTCGTCGCGCTGAACAAGGCCGACATGGTCGATGACGAAGAGCTCCTCGACCTGGTCGAGATGGAGGTCTCGGAACTGCTCGAGTCGCAGGAATTCGATCCGGAGTCCCCGATCGTCCGCGTCTCCGCTCTGAAGGCCCTGGAAGGCGACCCCAAGTGGGTCAAGTCGGTCGAGGACCTGATGGAAGCCGTGGACAACTTCATCCCGGAGCCCGTCCGCGACACCGACAAGCCCTTCCTGATGCCCGTCGAGGACGTCTTCACCATCACCGGCCGCGGCACCGTCGTGACCGGTCGTGTGGAGACCGGCATCCTGCTGCCCAACGAGGAAGTCGAGATCGTCGGCATCAAGCCGGAAACCTCGAAGACCACCGTCACGGGTATCGAGATGTTCCGCAAGCAGCTGCCCGATGCGCGCGCCGGTGAAAACGTCGGCCTGCTGCTGCGCGGCACGAAGCGCGACGAGGTCGAGCGCGGCCAGGTCGTCGTGAAGCCGGGTTCGATCACCCCGCACACGCAGTTCGAGGGCCAGGTCTACGTCCTGTCCAAGGACGAGGGCGGGCGTCACAACCCGTTCTACTCGAACTACCGCCCTCAGTTCTACTTCCGCACGACCGACGTCACCGGCGTCATCACGCTGCCGGAAGGCACCGAAATGGTCATGCCGGGCGACAACACGGACATGTCCGTCGAGCTGATCCAGCCCGTCGCCATGGACGAGGGCCTGCGCTTCGCGATCCGCGAAGGCGGCCGCACCGTTGGTGCCGGCCGTGTCACCAAGATCAACAAGTGATCATCAGGTGATTGCGGCGGGGGAGGCCCCGTAGGCACGAGGGGCCCCGGAACCGATTGGTTCCGGGGCCCCTTGCATGTACTGTGACGGGAATCCCACAGCCGATTTTCAGGATCGGCTTGTGGCCCCCTGAACGGATGTGCCATACTAGACGAGTTGCGTTTTGGGCCCCAGACCCCTGCACTGCGGCATTCGTGTCGCGAACGGCCCAGAACAGTCCGGAAGGAATCTGCAATAGCGGGTTCGCCTGTACCGGACAACACAGATTGAGTTATGCGTGTTTTCACCCGGTAGGGCAGGCGACACGCCCGACCGCGGGGGTCGGTCAATTCAGCCGGCACAGACCGCGTGATCCGAACAGGACCGCGGTTGATGGCCGGGAAGAACTAAAGATGGAGTTACGACGCCATGGCGGGACAGAAGATCCGCATCCGGCTCAAGTCGTACGACCACGCGGTTATCGACAGTGCTGCACGTAAAATCGTGGACACCGTCACCCGCGCTGGCGCTACGGTTGTGGGCCCCGTGCCGTTGCCGACCGAGAAGAACGTGTACTGCGTTATCCGGTCGCCGCACAAGTACAAGGACAGCCGTGAGCATTTCGAAATGCGCACGCACAAGCGTCTGATCGACATTGTCGACCCTACGCCGAAGGCCGTTGACTCGCTCATGCGCCTCGACCTGGCCGACGATGTCAACATCGAGATCAAGCTCTGAGGGGGAAGCAGTAATGGTGAACACTCGTTCCAAGCCTCTCCCCACCACCCGCAACGTCAAGGGCCTGCTGGGCATCAAGCTCGGCATGACCCAGGTGTGGGATGAGAACGCTAATCTCGTTCCCGTGACGGTCATCCAGGCCGGCGGCAACGTTGTCACGCAGGTCCGCAACGAAGACGTCGACGGCTACACCGCCGTGCAGATCGGCTTCGGGGAGATCGATCCGCGCAAGGTCAACAAGCCGACCGCCGGTCACTTCGAGAAGGCCGGGGTCGCCCCGCGCCGTCACCTCGTGGAACTGCGCACGGCCGACGCCGCCGAATACTCGCTGGGTCAGGAGCTCTCCGTGGAGACCTTCGAAGCCGGCGTGAAGGTCGATGCGACCGCGAAGACCAAGGGTAAGGGAACCGCGGGCGTTATGAAGCGCCACGGTTTCAAGGGTGTGGGCGCATCCCACGGTGCCCACCGCAACCACCGCAAGCCCGGTTCGATCGGCGGCGCTTCGACGCCCAGCCGTGTGTTCAAGGGTATGCGGATGGCCGGTCGCATGGGCAATGCCCGTCACACCACCCAGAACCTCACGATTCACGCGGTGGACGTTGAGAACAACCTGCTGCTCGTCAAGGGTGCCGTCCCCGGCCCCAAGAAGGGCGTTGTCCTCATCCGCACTGCTGCGAAGGAGGCCTGAGTTACATGACTGAGACCAAGAACATCGACGTGCTCGACCTGGCCGGCAAGAAGTCCGGTTCCGTCGAGCTGCCTGATGCCGTGTTCGGTGTGGCGACCAATGTGCCGCTGATCCACCAGGTCGTCGTCGCCCAGCTCGCTGCAGCGCGCCAGGGCACGCACAAGGCCAAGACGCGCTCGGAAGTGCGCGGCGGTGGCAAGAAGCCGTACAAGCAGAAGGGCACCGGTAACGCCCGTCAGGGTTCGATCCGTGCGCCGCAGTACGCCGGCGGTGGCATCGTCCACGGGCCGGTGCCGCGCGACTACTCGCAGCGGACCCCCAAGAAGATGAAGGCCGCCGCACTGCGCGGTGCCCTGTCGGACCGCGCACGCCTCGACCAGGTGTTCGTCGTGACCGGCCTGGTGGAGGGCGACAAGCCCTCGACCAAGCAGGCACGCGTCGCCCTCGAGCGTCTGTCGGACCGCAAGAACAAGCTCGTCGTGGTCGAGCGTTCCGATGAACTGACGCAGCTGAGCGCCCGTAACCTCTCCGACGTTCACGTCCTGTCCTTCGACCAGCTCAACACGTACGACGTGCTGATGGCCGATGACATCGTGTTCACGGAAGGTGCGTTCAACGCATTCCTGGCGTTCAACCAGGGCGCCAAGGCTGACAACGCCAAGAGCGAGGAGGCCGCCAAGTGAGCTCCGTACGTGTGAAGGACCCCCGCGACATCATCGTCGCACCGGTCGTTTCGGAAAAGTCCTACGCCGGGATGGACGAGGGCAAGTACACCTTCGTCGTCGACCAGGCCGCGACCAAGCCGGAAATCAAGTACGCAATCGAATCGATCTTCGGTGTGAAGGTCAGCTCGGTGAACACCCTGAATCGTCAGGGCAAGCGCCGCCGCACCCGGACGGGTTGGGGCAAGCGCAAGGACACCAAGCGTGCCATCGTCGCCCTCAAGGACGGTTCGATCGACATCTTCGGTGGATCGCTCTAAGCGAACCTCCTCGTTGAAGAAGGATTAAACATGGGAATCCGTAAGCACAAGCCGACGACACCGGGCCGCCGTGGCTCGTCGGTCGCCGACTTTGCCGAAGTGACTCGTTCCACGCCGGAAAAGTCGCTTCTCCGTCCCCTCCCGAAAAAGGGTGGACGTAACTCGCAGGGCCGTGTCACCGTCCGTCACCAGGGCGGTGGACACAAGCGCCAGTACCGCGTGATCGACTTCCGTCGTCACGACAAGGACGGCGTGCCGGCAAAGGTCGCTCACATCGAGTACGACCCGAATCGCACGGCTCGTATCGCGCTGCTGCACTACGCCGATGGCGCCAAGCGCTACATCATCGCGCCGAACAAGCTGGCGCAGGGTGACACCGTCGAGGCCGGTCCGGAAGCGGACATCAAGCCCGGTAACAACCTGCCGCTGCGCAACATCCCGGTCGGTACCGTCATCCACGCAGTCGAACTGCGTCCCGGCGGCGGCGCCAAGATCGGTCGTTCGGCCGGTGCATCCGTGCAGCTGGTCGCCAAGTTCGGCAAGTATGCGCAGCTGCGCATGCCGTCCGGTGAAATCCGCAACGTCGACGCGCGCTGCCGCGCGACCGTGGGCGAAGTGGGCAACGCCGAACAGTCGAACATCAACTGGGGCAAGGCCGGCCGCATGCGCTGGAAGGGCAAGCGCCCGACCGTCCGTGGTGTGGTCATGAACCCGATCGACCACCCGCACGGTGGCGGCGAGGGCCGGACCTCGGGTGGTCGCCACCCGGTCAGCCCGTGGGGCAAGCCGGAAGGCCGTACCCGCAAGCCCAACAAGGAAAGCGACAAGCTCATTGTGCGTCGTCGTCGCACCGGCAAGAAGCGTTGATAGGGAGCCTCAAACATGCCTCGTAGCCTGAAGAAGGGCCCCTTCGTTGATGAGCACCTCTACAAGAAGGTTGCTGCTCAGAACGAAAAGGGCACCAAGAATGTCATCAAGACTTGGTCCCGTCGCTCGATGATCGTCCCGGATTTCCTGGGTCACACGATCGCCGTGCACGATGGGCGCAAGCACGTCCCGGTGTTCATCACCGAATCGATGGTCGGGCACAAGCTCGGCGAATTCGCTCAGACGCGGACGTTCCGCGGCCACGAAAAGGACGACCGGAAGGGCCGCCGCCGCTGACGCGGTGACGTTCCAACGGTCATCGATTAGAAAGTAGGAAACGATGGAAGCCAAGGCAAAGGCACGCTTCGTGCGTGTTACGCCCCAGAAGGCTCGGCGTGTCGTTGACCTCGTTCGTGGTCAGCAGGCAACCGAAGCTCTGGCGGTCCTGAAATTTGCAGAGCAGGGGGCCTCCGAGCCCGTCCGCAAGCTGGTCGCGTCCGGCATCGCCAACGCGCGTCAGCAGGCCGACAAGCTCGGTACCGCCTTCGATGAGAACAATCTGGTCATCTCGGAGATCTTCGTCGACGAGGGACCCACCATGAAGCGGTTCCAGCCGCGCGCCCAGGGCCGCGCCTTCCGCATCAACAAGCGCACGAGCCACATCACCGTGGTTCTGTCCGATGGCGCGGAAGAGAAGGGTGAGGCCTGATGGGTCAGAAGATCAATCCGAACGGGTTCCGCCTCGGTATCACCACCGACCACAAGTCGAAGTGGTTCGCGGACTCGAACAAGCCGGGTCAGCGCTACGCCGACTACGTCGGTGAAGACGCCAAGATCCGCAAGATGCTGACGCAGAACCTCGAGCGCGCGGGCCTGTCCCGCGTCAACATCGAACGCACCCGCGACCGCGTCCGCGTCGACATCCACACCGCCCGTCCGGGCATTGTGATCGGCCGTCGTGGCACGGAAGCCGACCGCCTGCGCGGTCAGCTCGAGAAGCTCACGGGCAAGCAGATCCAGCTGAACATCCTCGAGGTCAAGAACCCCGAGATCGATGCTCAGCTGGTCGCCCAGGGCGTTGCCGAACAGCTCGCCAGCCGTGTGGCCTTCCGCCGCGCGATGCGCAAGGCCATCCAGTCCGCTCAGCGGGCCGGCGCCAAGGGCATCCGCGTGCAGTGCTCCGGCCGTCTGGGTGGAGCCGAAATGAGCCGTTCCGAGTTCTACCGCGAGGGTCGCGTGCCGCTGCACACCCTGCGTGCGAACATCGACTACGGCTTCTACGAGGCCCACACAACCTTCGGCCGGATCGGCGTGAAGGTGTGGATCTACAAGGGCGACCTGACCGACAAGGAACTGGCCGCCGCCGAGGCAGCCGCTCCGAACCGCGGACCCCGCGGTGCCGGCCGTGGGCGTGGCCGTGGTGGCCGCGGTCGCGGACACCAGGGCGCGCCCGCAGCGAAGAAGACCGAACAGAGCGCCGAGGCTCCTGCCGCGGCCGGATCGGAGGGCTGACACGTGCTCATCCCGCGTCGTGTGAAGTACCGCAAGCAGCACCACCCCAAGCGCGGTGGCGTTGCCAAGGGTGGTACCGAGGTCACCTTCGGTGACTGGGGTATCCAGGCCCTTGAGGGCGCCTATGTGACGAACCGTCAGATCGAGGCAGCCCGTATCGCGATGACCCGCCACATCAAGCGTGGCGGCAAGGTCTGGATCAACATCTACCCGGACCGCCCGCTGACCAAGCGCCCCGCCGAAACCCGCATGGGTTCCGGTAAGGGTTCGCCCGAATGGTGGGTCGCGAACGTCAAGCCGGGCCGGGTTCTGTTCGAACTCGCCGGTGTGTCCGAGGAAGTCGCCCGCGAGGCCCTGCGCCTGGCGGTCCACAAGCTTCCGCTGAAAGCCCGCATCGTGTCCCGTGAAGGTGGTGAGTGACAATGGCAGTAGGTTCGAAGGACCTGTCCATGGACGTGCTCGACGGCTACGACAACGCTCGTCTGAACGAAGAGCTGAAGAAGGCCAAGGCCGAGCTGTTCAACCTGCGTTTCCAGTCGGCCACCGGCCAGCTGGAGAACAACGGTCGCCTCAAGGCCGTGCGCCGCGACATCGCCCGGATCTACACGGTTCTGCGCGAACGCGAACTGTCGATCCGTCCCAACCCGGCCGATGCCAAGGAAGAGGGTAAGTGATGGCTGAAGAGACCACCGCACCCGTGCGCAACAGCCGCAAGGTGATGCGCGGTTACGTCGTCTCCGACAAGATGGACAAGACCATCGTCGTCGAGGTCGAGGACCGCAAGAAGCACCACCTGTACGGCAAGGTCATGCGTACGACCACGAAGTACAAGGTGCACGACGAGAACAACGATGCCGGCATCGGCGATCTCGTCACTGTGACGGAAACCCGCCCGCTTTCGGCAACCAAGCGGTTCCGTCTGCTGGAAATCGTCGAGCGCGCCAAGTAAACTAAAAAGGTTGCATCCCCCGGGGTCCCTCCCGGTCCCGCCTCTTCCGCGGCGGCTACCGGGACCCGGGGGTTGGGGCATTTTTGTGTCAATAACCGTTCCGCAAGGCTCATGCACATGAGAACCAGCGCGACGACAGGAGAAAACTAGTGATCCAGCAGGAGTCGCGACTCAAAGTCGCTGACAACACCGGGGCTAAGGAAATCCTTACCATTCGGGTTCTGGGCGGTTCCGGCCGTAACTCGGCCGGCATCGGCGACACCATCGTCGCCACCGTCAAGGACGCCATCCCGGGCGGTAACGTCAAGAAGGGCGATGTGGTCAAGGCCGTCATCGTCCGGACGAAGAAGGAAACCCGCCGCAAGGACGGTTCCTACATCGCATTCGACGAGAACGCAGCCGTCATCCTCAAGGCCGACGGCGAACCCCGTGGTACCCGCATCTTCGGGCCGGTCGGCCGTGAACTCCGTGACAAGAAGTTCATGCGTATCGTCTCGCTCGCACCGGAGGTGTTGTGAGAATGGCAGCCAATAAGGTGAAAATGCACATCAAGAAGGGTGACCTGGTTCAGGTCATCTCCGGCGCGCGCCAGTCGCGCGGTGGCGATCGCGGCAAGCAGGGCAAGGTCCTGGCCGTGTTCCCGGAGCGCAACCGCGTCCTCGTCGAGGGCATCAACCGCGTGACCAAGCACAAGAAGCCGCAGCAGACGGCCTCGGGTGCGACGGCCGGCGGCATCGAGGTCGTCGAGGCCCCGATCCACGCGTCGAACGTCATGCTCGTCGATCCCAAGGACAAGAAGCCGACCCGCGTGGGCTACCGCGAAGAGGTCGTCGACCGCGACGGTAAGCAGAAGACCGTGCGCGTTCGCATCTCGCGCCGCACCGGGGAGGAGATCTGATGACTGAGACCGTTTCCCGTCCGCAGCCCCGCCTCAAGCAGGTCTACCGCGACGATATCGTCGCGAAGCTGCAGGATGAGTTCAACTACGCCAACCCGATGCAGGTTCCCGGCCTTGTCAAGGTCGTCGTGAACATGGGCGTCGGCGAAGCCGCACGTGATTCGAAGCTGATCGAGGGCGCGATCCGCGACCTGACCCTGATCACGGGTCAGAAGCCGGTCGTCACCCGGGCCAAGAAGTCCATCGCGCAGTTCAAGCTGCGTGAGGGCCAGGCCATCGGCGCGCACGTCACGATGCGCAACGCCCGCATGTGGGAGTTCCTGGACCGCGTGGTCAGCCTGGCGCTGCCCCGTATCCGCGACTTCCGCGGCCTGTCGGACCAGCAGTTCGACGGTAACGGCAACTACACGTTCGGTCTGAGCGAACAGTCGATGTTCCACGAAATCGATCAGGATTCGATCGATCGCGTGCGCGGCATGGACATCACCGTGGTGACCACGGCGAAGACCGACGACGAGGGCCGGGCGCTGCTGCGCCACCTGGGCTTCCCGTTCAAGACCAACTGACCACTACGTTGCAGGTCCGCCGACGCCGTCGGAGGAAACCACAACGAGGAAGGGCATCAGCCCAATGACTATGACTGATCCCGTCGCAGACATGCTTACGCGTCTGCGCAACGCCAATTCGGCGTACCACGAGGATGTCAGCATGCCTTCTTCCAAGCTGAAGGTGAACATCGCTGAAATCCTCAAGGCGGAGGGTTACATCTCCGACTACAGCGTCGCAGAGGCCGAGGTCGGCAAGACCCTGTCGCTCGATCTGAAGTTCGGCCCCAACCGCGAACGTTCGATCGCCGGCCTCAAGCGCGTCTCGAAGCCCGGTCTGCGCGTTTACGCGAAGTCCACGAACCTCCCGAAGGTCCTGGGCGGCCTGGGCATCGCGATCCTGTCGACGTCCTCCGGTCTGCTGACCGACAAGCAAGCGGCCAAGAAGGGCGTGGGTGGGGAAGTCCTCGCCTACGTCTGGTAAAGGAAGGGGAAAGCACAATGTCACGTATTGGCAAGCAGCCGATCTCCATCCCGGCCGGCGTTGAGGTCAAGCTCAACGGCTCGCAGGTCGATGTGAAGGGCGCGAAGGCCGAACTGCACGTTCGGGTCGCCGACCCGATCACCGTGTCGATCGACGACAACATCATCACCGTGTCGCGCCCGAACGACGAGCGCGAATCGCGTTCGCTGCACGGCCTGACCCGTACGCTCATCCAGAACGCCATCATCGGCGTGACGGAGGGCTACGAGAAGAAGCTCGAAATCGTCGGCACCGGTTACCGCGTGCAGGCGAAGGGTGCGAACCTCGAATTCGCCCTGGGTTACAGCCACTCGATCACCGTGGAACCGCCGGCAGGCATCACGTTGAGCGTTGACGGCCAGACCAAGGTCACCGTCTCCGGCGCTGATAAGCAGCAGGTCGGCGAGGTCGCAGCAAACATCCGGAAGCTGCGCAAGCCCGAACCCTACAAGGGCAAGGGTGTGCGTTATGCCGGCGAAGTTGTACGCCGCAAGGTTGGAAAGGCTGGTAAGTAACCATGGCCTTTGGTATCAAGAAGCGCTACGGCAAGGGCAAGGCGGCCGCTCGTGCGCGCCGTCATGCACGCCTGCGCAAGCACATCTCCGGTACGCCGGCACGTCCGCGTCTGGTCGTCACCCGCTCTTCGCGTCACGTCTTCGTCCAGGTCATCGACGACACCGTGGGCAACACCGTTGCCTCGGCCTCGACGATGGAAGCCGACATGCGGACGTTCGACGGCGATAAGACCGCCAAGGCACGTCAGGTCGGCGCCCGCGTCGCCGAACGGGCCAAGGCCGCCGGCGTGGAAGCCGTGGTCTTCGACCGCGGTGGAAACGCCTACCACGGCCGTGTGCAGGCCGTCGCCGAAGGAGCTCGTGAAGGAGGGCTGTCCCTGTGAGCGCTGAAGAAACCCAGCAGCAGAACAACGATTCCGCTGCGAAGAACGAAGACCGCAAGGGTCAGGGCCGCGGCCGTGGCCGCGGCAACGACGGTGGCCGTGGTCGCGGCAACCGTGGTGACCGCGACGACCGCAACCAGTTCATCGAACACGTTGTGACCATCAACCGCGTGTCCAAGGTCGTCAAGGGCGGACGTCGGTTCTCCTTCACGGCTCTGGTCGTCGTGGGCGACGGTGAGGGCATGGTCGGCGTCGGTTACGGCAAGGCCAAGGAAGTTCCCGCGGCCATCGCCAAGGGCGTCGAGGAGGCGAAGAAGAACTTCTTCCGCGTCCCCCGCGTCCGCAAGACGATCCCGCACCCCGTGCAGGGCGAGGCCGCTGCCGGCGTCGTGCTGCTGCGTCCGGCCGCTCCCGGTACCGGTGTTATCGCCGGTGGTCCGGTGCGCGCCGTCCTCGACTGCGCCGGCATCTCCGACATCCTGTCGAAGTCGCTCGGTTCGTCGAACGCGATCAACATCGTGCACGCGACCATCGCGGCCCTCAAGGGCCTCGAGCGTCCCGAAGAGGTCGCGGCTCGCCGTGGCCTGCCCGTGGACGAGGTCGCTCCGCACGCTCTGCTGCGTGCGGCTGCTGAAACGGGGGCGAAGGCCTGATGGCAAAGCTCAAGATTACTCAGATCAAGTCGGGTATCGGTGGCAAGCGCAACCAGCGCGAAACCCTGAAGACCCTGGGCCTGAATCACCCGCACGCCTCGGTTGTGCGTGAGGATTCGCCCTCGGTCCGCGGACTGCTGAACGTCGTTCGCCACCTGGTCAAGACGGAAGAGGTGGACTGATCATGGCGGAAGAACGCGCTCTTAAGCTCCACAACCTTCGTCCCGCCCCGGGCTCGAACAAGGCCAAGACCCGCGTGGGTCGCGGTGAGGGCTCGAAGGGTAAGACGGCCGGTCGCGGCACCAAGGGCACGAAGGCCCGTTACCAGGTGCCCCACGGCTTCGAAGGTGGCCAGACGCCGCTGCACATGCGTCTGCCGAAGCTGCGTGGCTTCAAGAACCCGAACAAGGTGGTCTTCCAGGTCGTGAACCTGGACAAGCTCTCCACCCTGTTCCCCGAGGGCGGCACCGTGACGATCGCCGACCTGGTTGCCAAGGGCGCTGTGCGCCCCAACCAGCCGGTGAAGGTCCTGGGCGACGGTGAGATCACCGTCAAGCTGGATGTCACGGCCACGAAGTTCTCGGCCAGCGCCGTTGAGAAGATCAACGCCGCGGGCGGATCGACCACGGCCGCGTGAGACGCATCACCTGCGACTCACCGAGCCGCGGGCTCGTGCTCTCAGCGTAAGTGACGCGGGGGAGGATACCGGATTCGGTATCCTCCCCCGCGTGCATTCAGGGCTCGCGCCCCGCTGGGGCCCGCGGCCCTGTCTCAGCGAACCGGCCCGGTTCATAAGGCATGCCTTAAAGCTGGTAGGGTTCAACCTGGCATTCATGTTTCACCGTGTCGCGCGCCCAAGCAGGGGTGTGGCGCGGACACCACCATCGGCGCACTGACGTCGACCAAAGTTTGGAGGACGCTTGCTCGGCGCAATTGGGCGGGCATTCAAGACGCCCGATCTGAGGAACAAACTCCTCTTCACCCTCGGTGTAATCGTTCTGTACCGCGTGGGGTGCTTCATCCCTGCACCCGGAGTCGACTACGAGGCCGTCAAGGCCTGCATCGCCTCCGCGGAGACAGGCGCGTTCGCGATGATCAACCTGTTCAGTGGCGGCGCGCTACTGCAGCTGTCGATCTTCGCCCTGGGCATCATGCCCTATATCACCGCCAGCATCATCACCCAGCTGCTGCGCGTGGTGATCCCCCGGTTCGAGGCCCTGCACAAAGAGGGCGCTTCCGGGCAGGGCAAACTGACCCAGTACACCCGGTACATGACGATCGGCCTGGCGATCCTCAACGCCACCACCCTGGTGACCACGGTGCGCACCGGCGCGCTGTTCGGCAACCAGGCCGGCTGCGACAACCTGATCCCCGACGATCAGTGGTGGAACATCGTCGTCATCATCCTGACCCTGACGGCCGGCACGGCCCTGATCATGTGGATGGGCGAGCAGATCACCGAACGCGGCATCGGCAACGGCATGTCGCTGATGATCTTCACCTCGGTCGCAGCGGGCTTCCCGTCCGCCTTCGGCTCGATCCTGCAGTCCAAGGGCATCGACGTCTTCGCGATCGTCGTGATCGTGGGCCTGGCAGTGGTCGCCCTGGTGGTCTTCGTCGAACAGTCCCAGCGCCGAATCCCCGTCCAATACGCCAAGCGCATGGTGGGCCGCCGGATGTTCGGCGGCACCTCGACCTACATCCCGATCAAGGTCAACCAGGCCGGTGTCATCCCGGTCATCTTCGCCAGCTCGATCCTGTACCTGCCCAGCCTGATCGCACAGTTCGGCGACCCCCAGTCCGGCTGGGTGCAGTGGATCCAGACGTACCTGACAAAGGGCGATCACCCGCTGTACATCACGATCTACCTGGTGCTCATCGTCTTCTTCGCGTTCTTCTACGTGGCGATCTCCTTCAACCCGGAGGAAGTCGCGGACAATATGAAGAAGTACGGTGGCTTCGTTCCAGGCATCCGCGCCGGCAATCCCACCGCCAGGTACTTGAGCTTCGTGCTCAACCGGATCACCTTCCCAGGGTCCATCTACCTGGCCTTCGTCGCGGCACTGCCACTGATCGCCTTCATCCTGATCGACGCGAATCAGAACTTCCCGTTCGGCGGTACCTCGCTGCTGATCGTGGTGGGCGTCGGCCTGGAGACGGTCAAGCAGATCGATTCGCAGCTGCAACAGCGCCACTACGAGGGCCTGCTGAAGTAGCCCGCAGGCGCGGCGGCCCTCCTGGTCGCCGCGCCCTTCTGGTTTTCCACACAATCCCCGATCCTCAAGGAGGGACACACCATGCGCATCATCCTGATCGGCCCGCCCGGGGCCGGCAAGGGCACCCAGGCCGCTCGGCTGCAGGAGGCCCTGCACATCCCGGCGATCTCCACCGGTGACATCTTCCGTGCCAATGTCAAAGGCGAAACCGAGCTGGGCAAGCTGGCCAAGCGCTATATGGACGCAGGTGAATACGTCCCGGACGAGGTGACCAACAAGATGGTCGCCGACCGGCTGGGCCAGGACGACGCGAAGAGCGGCTTCCTGCTCGACGGGTACCCGCGCACTGCGGCCCAGGTCGACGAACTCGACAAGATGCTGGCTGCGGCTGACGTCGCGTTGGACGCGGTCGTCGAACTCACCGCGGACACCGACGAGGTGGTCGGGCGGCTGCTGGCCCGCGCGCAGATCCAGGGTCGCTCCGACGATACCGAGGACGTCATCCGGCACCGGCTGGACGTCTACGCGGCCGAAACGCAGCCGCTGACGACGATCTACGCCGACCGCGGCCTGCTTAAGCAGGTCGACGGACTGGGCGAGATCGACGAGGTCACGGATCGTCTGCTGAAGGCTCTGCAGGCCTGATGTTCGGATCACACGTCCAGCTGAAAACGGACGATCAGATCCGCGCGATGCGTCGCGCGGGTCTGGTGACGCGGGCCGCCCTCGAGGCGGCCCGCGCCGTTTGTGTGGCCGGCAATACGACGAGGGATGTGGACGCGGCCGCGGCCAAGGCGATCGCGGACGCGGGTGCGACGCCGAACTTCCTGGGTTACTACGGCTATCCCGCGACCGTGTGCATCTCCGTCAACGACACCGTGGTCCACGGCATCCCAGACGATTACGTGCTGGCCGACGGCGACCTGGTGTCGATCGACGGTGGGGCGATCGTCGACGGTTGGCACGGGGACTCCGCCTTCACGATGATCGTGGGCGGGCCGCAGCACGCCGACCCGGCTGATCAGCGACTCTCCGATGCGACCGAGGCCGCGATGTGGGCGGGTATCGCCGCTTTCGCCACGGCCCAGCGGGTCGGCGACATCGGCAATGCGATCGATGCCTATGCCACGGAGAACGTCCCCGATCTGGGCCTGGTGGAGGAGTTCACCGGTCATGGGATCGGCACCGCCATGCACATGGAACCCGAGGTGCTGAACTTCGCGGCCTCGAACCAGGGCCCACGGGTGAAGACCGGCATGGTGTTGTGCGTGGAGCCCATGCTCACCGCCGGCGGCATCGAAACGGTGACGCTCGAAGACGACTGGACGGTCAAGACCGTCGACGGCAAGCGCGCCAGCCACTGGGAGAACACCGTGGCCCGTCATGCCGGTGGCATCTGGGTGCTCACGGAGGAGGACGGGGGTCTCGCGGGGCTGGCGCCCTACGGCATCACCCCGGTCCCGCTCTAATCGCCCGTGGCTCTTCGGCCCGGCCCCTCCGGTCTATACGTGGTGCACACCATAGGCGATAGGGGCCGGGCGCTCTTGTCATCGGGGGGAAGGGGCGTGTACAGTGGTGTTTTGGTCTGTGGACTTCGTCATGCCTTTGGTTCGCCGGGGCGATGGGTGCGCAGACCACGGTAGAAGCGGGCGGGTGATCGCCCGCGACGCGATCCAAACGCAGTAGGTCTGCGAGAAAATGGGGTAACCAGTCGATATGGCCAAAAAAGAAGGGGTCATTGAGATCGAGGGCACCGTCGTCGAAGCTCTCCCGAACGCATCGTTCCGGGTCGAGCTGAGCAACGGCCACCTGGTGCTCGCGCACATCTCCGGAAAGATGCGCCAGCATTACATCCGCATCCTTCCCGAAGACCGTGTCGTGGTGGAGCTGTCTCCCTACGACCTGTCGCGCGGACGTATCGTCTACCGGTACAAGTAAAAGATCTTTTCGACAATTTCGCGTCCGATCCCCGCGGGCTTGCAGCCAGTGGGGATTTGAGCGTGGAACAAAGGAACAGCTATGAAGGTAAAGCCTAGCGTCAAGAGGATCTGCGACAACTGCAAGGTCATCCGCCGCAACTCGCGCGTCATGGTGATCTGCACGAACCCGCGCCACAAGCAGCGTCAGGGCTGAGTCCGGACCTCCGGACCCAAGCTTTCGCAGATCAGACGGTTCGCACCCGACCCACAGTGACCTCGGCCGCCGATAACCGGTGGTGGGGCGAGCGGCAGGGAGACGGTGAGACCACACCCAAGCAGGTCTCGACCCCCGCGCACAACCTTCCAGAGCACCCCAGGGCCTTCGCCCCGGGATGCATGGACGAATTGCACGGGACGACACCCCCGGTTCGAAGGCCGGGGACCAGGCCGGAAGACGGGCCCACACGGGCTGCGCTCCGGACCGGACAGGCCTGAGTAAGCACCTTCGATACAAACAACTGGAGAAATAATGGCACGTCTTGCCGGAGTCGATCTCCCGCGTGAGAAGCGCGTGGAAATCGCCCTGACATACATTTTCGGTGTGGGCCGCACTCGTGCGAGCCAGACCCTGACGGAGACCGGTGTCAGCCCCGACACCCGTGTGAAGGACCTGACCGACGATGAGCTCGTGCGTCTGCGCGACTACATCGAGGGCACGTTCAAGGTTGAAGGTGACCTCCGCCGCGAGGTCGCAGCCGACATTCGCCGCAAGATCGAAATCGGCAGCTACCAGGGCCTGCGCCACCGTCGTGGCCTGCCCGTCCGCGGCCAGCGTACCAAGACGAACGCCCGTACCCGCAAGGGTCCGAAGCGCACCGTCGCCGGTAAGAAGAAGTAAACCCTCAGGTTCGATCAGGAGAATCACACATGCCTCCCAAGTCTCGCGCTGCCGCTGCTGCGCGTAAGCCTCGCCGCAAGGACCGGAAGAACGTAGTCAACGGCCAGGCTCACATCAAGTCCACCTTCAACAACACCATCGTGTCGATCACCGACTCGACCGGTGCCGTCATCTCCTGGGCCTCGTCCGGCGAGGTCGGCTTCAAGGGTTCGCGCAAGTCGACCCCCTATGCCGCTCAGATGGCCGCGGAATCCGCTGCCCGCCGCGCGCAGGAACACGGCCTGAAGAAGGTCGACGTCTTCGTCAAGGGCCCGGGTTCGGGCCGTGAGACCGCGATCCGCTCGCTGCAGGCTACCGGCCTGGAACTGGGCACGATCCAGGACGTCACCCCGGTGCCGCACAACGGTTGCCGTCCCCCGAAGCGTCGCCGCGGCTGAGAACGCCCCAGCACTAATCACCGCAAGCGTTTAGAGTTCTCACTCTCTGGCATTGCGAGCGTCATATAGCGGATGCTCGCTGAAAGGAAGCCCACGTGCTCATTGCACAGCGCCCCACGCTCACGGAAGAGGTCGTCTCCGAATACCGTTCCCGTTTCGTCATCGAACCGCTGGAACCGGGCTTCGGCTACACCCTCGGCAACTCGCTGCGTCGCACTCTGCTGTCGTCGATTCCTGGTGCAGCTGTCACCAGTGTCCGCGTCGACGGTGTTCTGCACGAGTTCACCACCGTGCCCGGTGTGAAGGAAGACGTCACCGAATTCCTTCTTAACCTCAAGTCCCTTGTCGTGTCTTCGGAATTCGATGAGCCCGTCGTGGCTTACCTGCGCAAGCAGGGCCCCGGCATCGTCACGGCTGCCGATATCTCGGCTCCCGGTGGCGTTGAGATCCACAACCCGGATCTGTTCATCGCAACGCTGAACGAGTCCGCTTCGCTGGACATGGAACTGACGATCGAACGCGGTCGCGGTTATGTGTCCTCGGCGCAGAACAAGAACCCCGATGCGGAGATCGGCCGGATCCCGGTCGACTCCATCTACTCGCCGGTTATGAAGGTGACTTACAAGGTCGAGGCGACCCGCGTCGAACAGCGGACCGACTTCGATCGTCTCATCGTCGACGTTGAGACCAAGCCGTCCATCGTTCCGCGCGACGCCCTGGCGTCCGCGGGCAAGACGCTGGTCGAACTCTTCGGGCTCGCCCGGGAACTGAACGTCGAAGCGGAGGGCATTGAGATCGGCCCGTCGCCGGTGGACGCAGCCATGGCTGCGGACCTGGCGCTGGCCATCGAGGATCTGGACCTGACGGTCCGGTCCTACAACTGCCTGAAGCGCGAGGGCATCCACACGGTCGGCGAACTCGTCGCCCGGTCAGAGGCGGACCTCATGGACATCCGCAACTTCGGTTCGAAGTCCATCGACGAGGTCAAGGAGAAGCTCGCCGAGCTCAACCTCAGCCTCAAGGACAGCCCCGCCGGCTTCGGTGAAGACGCCCCCGCAGACGACGACGCGTTCGTCGAAGACGAGCAGTTCTAAGAATTCCAAGGAGATTTACCCATGCCTACGCCTACCAAGGGTCCCCGCCTCGGCGGATCCCCGGCGCACGAGCGGGCGATGCTCAACAACCTGGCAGCCCAGCTCTTTGAAAACAAGTCCATCAAGACCACGGTGACCAAGGCCAAGCGCCTGCGTCCGGTGGCCGAACGCCTGGTGACCTTCGCCAAGCAGGGCGACCTGGCCGCGCGCCGCCGCGTGCTGAAGTCGATCACGGACAAGAGCATCGTGCACGAGCTCTTCACCTCGATCGCTCCGGCCGTTGCCGAACGTCCGGGTGGCTACACCCGCATCACGAAGATCGGTCCCCGCAAGGGTGACAACGCGCCCATGGCCGTGATCGAACTGGTGCTGGAGCCCTACTCGCCCAAGCAGGCCACCGTGAAGGAAGCCGAAGCAGTCGCCGATGCAGCTGCCGAAGCCCCCGCCGTGGAAGCCGACGTCGAGTCCGGTGCCCAGGAGGACGAGGCCCAGGCCGAAGCCACCGAGGCAGCCGAAGAGGCCAAGTGACGCTGATCTGAGGCCTGCGTCGGGCTCAGTCTTGACGTAGCTTCACCCCAGCTTCGCAGAGAAGGGGCCGGTCCACCGCAAGGTGGGCCGGCCCCTTCTGCGCGTCCGGAGCGTGTGGGCGCTGAGTGCGGGGCCCGGAGACGCTGGGCGCGCGGCGAAGTTTGGGCGGTCTGTTTCAGATTGGGCCGTTCAAACCGCCCAATCGCTGGTTGTCAATCTGGTGTGAACCGGTAATGGGTGGGCTAGGCGCCGACGAGTTCGACGACGCTGGGACTGGTGTGGTTCTTGCTTGTGGTGTGGCCGAGGTTGAGGCTGGCCTGAGCCGGCGGC